>NVUB02000073.1 GCA_002401775.2 Ectothiorhodospiraceae bacterium | reverse complement strand
TTATTCCAAAAATGATTTTTCAGTCCCTTTTGACGTTTCTGAAAACGCCGTTACTTATCTTGGAAATGCACATTTTTTCATCGAACAATATACTTATATATTGGACATTTTTGACAACCAAGATAGAGATCTCTCGCTGTTCAAAAGGAAATACCCACAAATTCCTGGTCAACCTATTATTGATATTCTGGATAAAACCACCGATAGTGACTCATAATATTGACCCATTAAACCGCACCCACAGCTAACCGATTTCATCAAAACATTAATGTTAAATTTTACGTATCTACTCAGCGTATATTTTATATCAACACTCCGGACAGTTTCATGATGCAATAGCACCATAATCGCTATATTGCTCATAAATCATCGAAACTTTTTTACAATTCATATCCAATCCTAACTCATCAAAAAGTCTACACATCAGATGTCGGTTGAATTTCCTTCGTTTCCACGAGGCCATTGAAATCACCGTAACCTCGCTGGTTTGCTTCTCTTTTCTATCCTCAATCTTTAGCAAATTCAACGCCGTTAGCGATGCATTTACTTGCATATGAATAGCTTCTTTTCTCGGTGATTGGCAATGAGTCAATCCCGTATATTGCTTTGCATCTCTGAAGAGAAATTCAATTTGAAATCGAGATTTGTAGTACTTAATCAACGTTAGAGCATCCAGCTCTTTGTCTGTCGAATAAAGCAAAGCTCGACCAAATCCATGTGCTTTTTCCCACCTTTACATGACGACCCGGATTGCTCGCTTTAAATGCTTGGAATAAACCACCTTGGTATGAACTGATATTTTATTGTCTAATACACCGGCGTCATCAAAGCGATTCAAATCTGCATCAAAGTCTATCTTTTGATCGTATTTTCTGGGGCGACCCGTTCCACGGTATTCTCCTTCATATAGCCAATGTAAATTAGCATCTACACGAAGCTTTCCCACGACGTGTAAGCCTGCTTCAAGTATCTTGGAAACGAATTTTACCTTGCTATAATAGGCATCAGCGGCAATATATTTAATCTTAAGTTGGTGTAAATTCGGGGCAATATCGAACACATGCTGCGCATACTGGTCGACCCGTGACACCTCTTCAACATCGATTGTTTGGCGTGAGTCCAGAGCGTAGGATGTATTCGATTTTAAGTCCACAATGCAGAGGGTTGATACTTCCAGGCCGCGTTGTGATTCTCCAGCACTGCCGTTGTAATACCAGCCTAAGCCTTCGGTTTTACGGCCCGATTTACTCATGAAGCTGGCATCAATCGCTGCAATTTTTTCATTATCCTCCGGCAGGCTAAGTGAAATCAATTCTGTATTAAATTCAGAATAATTGAAATTTTTATAAGACCAACGCCGAAACCGTTTTTCATTCATAGGGCTGTAGCGGCCCATATTCGTAAACGTTGCCTTACCTTGAAAAACGACCAGCACGGCAAACAGAGAAAGCATAAAGTTTATCTGAGGCTTTTTAACATTGGACATTGATCTCAAAATCGTTTTTACTATAGTTTCCATGGGTAATTTTTGCGCTTATTTTGATGTCAGAAATCTTATTTTCGCAATTTCTGCCCATGGATTCTACCTTTCGTATCATTAAAAACTGTCCGAAGTATTGAACTCCGAAACTTGAGTTATATGAAACAAGTGACCCCTTAGCCTTTCTTTTTCGAAGAGATTAGGGAGGTGGTGGTGTAGGAGGGTTACCTCCACCTTCATCATTATTGCGATTGCTTGCGGTTTTTTTGTCGTTTAAAGCGGTTATCAATTCCGCAATTGTTACTAAATAGGCGAGAGGTGATGAAGAGTTTTCGCCAACTTGATATAAGACATACGAAAAATCATACAGTGTCCAATTGAGTGTTTTATATGATTGGTCTAATTCTGTTCTCTTTACCGCATAAATTGCAGGATAGGTTGATACCTGTGCATTAACAAATTCAGCAATCAACGTCGTACCACCACGCTTTAACGTGGTTTCTTCAATAATCAATATTTCATTGGACGAGTATTTTTTATATACACGACGCAAGGTATCATGAATTCCATCTGGGTTAGTATAGATGTTCGGGAAGGTGTGGCCGAGGTAACCGTAACTTGCAGTCAATCCGTCGGGTAATTTAGATGGGTCAAAGCTAAGTCTTGCAATTGGGTAGGTATTGCCCACAATATAGTTACTTACATTGATAATATCATCGGCTTCTGAGGATCCAATATCATCATACCCCTTTTCTTTTCTGTCACTGATCTGCTGCTTGACAAAATCTCCGAGCTCTTCCGGTAGATTATCGACGGATAATAATGCATTCGGGTCGTTAGATGCCAAACGCTCTGCTCCTTCACGGTCGAATCCTGCATCTTCCCCTAATGAAACATTGAATTCACTTCCTGATGCAAAATCATTTTCGATAGATTGTCTAACGCTGTCCGGTAAATCTTTACGTCTATCAGCATCATTTTTATCGCCATTCATTTCGTTGACCACTGAAGGGATCGGCAGTTTTGGTGGTTCAAAATATTGTGATGTAATAATGCCTATACCATCATGGTTTAAAATAGTGGATTTCTGTTGCTTATTATTTTCAGTGTCACTGTCATTCACTGTAGCAATTAAATATCCCATACCAACCACAGAAACAACTATTAACGCTAAAACAAATGATTTTTTCATACGATCATAAACCATTCCAATTCATGTAAATAAATTGGGAATGGTGTTCCTCCCTGAAGTAGTAATTACCAATTGTTATATCCCCATGATTCGAGGTAGCAGGTGGTAACAAAAATTCGTCTTTGTTCTATTCTGTTAAATTGCTGGTTATACCAATAATGTACACCGTAAACACCCATATAGTAATTATTGTATGCGCTGTAATAAACACGCCCTGCACGGTTTCTCCAAGTTAACTGCCAATCGTTGCTGGCTTTAATTGTTTCCGATACGTATCCATTCGCATTATTTGCTACTCGATAGTGCGTTGAAAACGTAAAGAAAAATTCGTTAGGCCCTGTCCAAGCCATGCTAATCGATTCTTTCGTAGTAACAGCTGCGCAGTCACGACTAACGTACCCAGGACCAGCAAAACTCATACTTGATACAAAGGCTATAACTATTCCGACCAAAATCCTATTTCCATTAATGTTCATCCTTAATTTCTCCTTAACGTAAAACCATATTTACATTTTATGAAACACCACATGATAGTGATTAGACATGATGGCATAGGCACAGATATCTAAAGCAAGGATGTTCGCGAGCGCAAGCAGCTTATCTTCTACCCAGTGTCGTCGGTACTCATAACTGTTGCCGGTTATTGGGTCACTACCACACAGGCAAGCGCGACGAACGCAACGGGAGACACAGTGATAGTAGGGTGTCGCTTCAAGTGAGACTTGAGCATAACGAGGTTTTGGCACGGTTAACTCCTTTAACCACTATTGATTCCATTAAGCGATGATATTGTACTTGATTGAATTTGATGTCAATAGTTGATATGGGT
>NVUB02000072.1 GCA_002401775.2 Ectothiorhodospiraceae bacterium | reverse complement strand
CGCAAGACATGCTAGCCACCCCGGTACGTGCCAATAACGTATCGGGGTTGCTGTTTGCCTTTATTGCACTTTCGCTACTGGCGCACGGCAGCATACTTCTGCTGTCGAACGAACAAGTTTCACAAGCACCGGCACAGCGTCTTGGCACTACTTTCATTAGCACACTGTTAGTGGCAGAAAATAACACTATGGCAGAAAATAACACCGTGCTAGAAAATATCACGGCGGTGGAAAATAACAGTCCAGCGCCTACCTTGCCCCAACAGTCTGCAAACAAGCCGCAGCAAGAAAAACCAATAACAACTCACACAATCATTTCAACAATGAAAAGTGATTTCATCATTGAGCCAAAGACCACCCTCCTCGAACCCAAGGCTTCTCACACCCAGCAAGCAAACAACGTTTTACAGAGCCCCAAAGCCAATGAAGCTGCAGTAACTCCCGAGAAAATTATTACCTCAGAAAACCCATCTGTCACTCCCCAAAAACAACGCAATTACTTATTAGGTGAATTACAAAACCGCTTGAGCCAATATTTAACTTACCCACAACGCGCGCGTCGCCGTGGCTGGCAGGGAGATGTCATCGTGGAGCTTCATATCAATGAGAAAGGTCAGCTCGGTCGCGTACACCTCGCCCGCAGTTCCGGCTATTCCGTATTAGACCGTTCAGCACTCAATGCGATTCGTAAACTTAAAGCCATCGACATACCGGATAACTTTGGCCCACTACAAGCGGTGAATTTACAGCTCCCCGTGTATTTTCGTCTGCAAGAAAGTTAGAAACATGAATCCACACGACGATGACGAACGGGCAAGGCAATGAAAGAACTGATTCTCGGCGGCGCAAGATCTGGCAAAAGCGCATTGGCCCTACAACGTGCGATAACGTCAGGCAAAGCCGTCACCTTTGTCGCTACGGCCACTGCCGACGATAACGAGATGGCGGCTCGCATTGCTCGCCACCAGGCGGAACGTCCTGCGCATTGGGCACTCATCGAAGAGCCCATTGCACTCGCCGATGTACTATTACAACATGATGCCCCACAACACTGTCTATTGGTGGACTGCCTCACTTTGTGGATAAGCAATCTGATGAATGATCGTGCACTATTTGATGAACAAAAAAAATTACTGCTCGAAGTCTTGCCACAAATATCGGGGCACTTAATTCTCGTTAGCAATGAGGTCGGTCTGGGCATTACACCACTGGGAGAAGTTTCGCGCCGTTTTGTTGATGACGCTGGTCGCCTGCACCAAGAACTGGCTACTTTGTGTGATGAAGTGACATTCATCGCCGCAGGCCTGCCACTCACACTCAAACACAGCCCCGTAGCAACGAAGGTACCAACGGAGAAATACTCTGAGCCCTAATAGGTTGCACTGATAGGTTACGAATCCAAGTTGAGTACGCCTCCCATGCCGATACAACCTCAGCAACTCCCAAACAAGCTATTATCTCAGAAAGTGCATCTGTCACTCGCCAAAAAAACGTAACTATTTATTGGGTGTATTGCAAATGGTTAGGTGCATTGCAAAACCGCTTGAGCCAATAAACATCCCCGGGGCAAGCCCTCTCGCTGAACGCTCGACTTTCTCGTTACACTCGAAAACGGGGTATTCAACCGAATGGCGCTTAGTTAAGCCACAATACCCGCTTCATCCGTCATTCCGGCGAATACCCTCTGGGGTATAAAGGCCGGAATCCAGGAGAATGGCGATAATAGTGGATTTTGGATCCCGGTATTTATGCCTCAGAGGGTATTCAACCAGAACTTCGGTTTCCTTTTTTCGCCCCAAGGGGCGGGGAATATACCCCCAAGGGATTTAACTTACCCCCAACGCGACTCGTAAGCTTGAAACCATCGACATACCCGATAACGTTGGCCCACTACACGCCATGAGCTTACCGATCCCTGTGTATTTTCGTCTGCTGAAAAACTAGGAAAATGAATTCATTCGACTACGACGAACTGGCTCGAACGCGCGATAACTGCTCACACAACACCTCGGTACCCTGCAAAATACGCGGTGTATGACGCTGAATAATATCCGGATTGATATAAAAAAGATGCTCGTTTTTTACGGCCCGCAACGTGGGCCAACGGGCCCAGTCATCTTTCCAGCTCGGATAGATCAACGCCGAATTACCCGTCACAATGACCTCAGGGTCTTTGTGCAACACGGGTTCGAGACTGATTTTGGGTGCCAACGTTGGCAGATCCGCAAACACATTACGCCCACCACACAGTTCAATCACCTGACTGATAATATGCTCACCATTGATGGTCATCAACGGCTGATGCCAGATTTGATAAAACACCGACACCGGTTTCACATCTTTGTATTTGTTACGCAGCGCCGACAGCTTGCGCATAAATGTCGCACTGGCTGCATTGGCAACGGACTCACTTCCCGTCAACTTACCCAGCCGCCGGAGGTTAGTCGCTACATCTTCCAATTGGCGTGGTTCACTAAAAAATACCGGAATAGAAAATGCCTGCAATTTCTGTATTGCGCTCGTCGGGTTCGAGCTCTTCCAAGCAACAATCAAATCTGGCCGCAAGGCAAGGATTGTCTCCAGATCAAATGCATTGTATGAGCCCACTTGCGAAACTTTTTTTGCAGCCTCAGGAAAATCACTGTACGCCACAACACCGACAACCTTGTCGCCAGCGCCCGCCGCGTACAACAGTTCAGTAATGTGAGGCGCAAGGCTAACAATACGTTGCGCGGGCTGTGTCAACATCACCGTGTTGCCCGCATCATCCACCACACTCAATATCTCATCAGCAGTGGCATAAGCCGCATTAGCCAGCAACATACAGAAAAACATCCACACACGCATTTACAAACCCTCATCGCCCAAATATATGCAAAGTCACTCGTGTCCCCTATAAGAACGAACGAAAAAAGCCTGAACAGCGACGTAGTTTAATTCAATATAATTGTAAAAACTCATTGAAAAAAAGAAAGAATACAGACCTTAAGTTATCATAATACCGTATTTTCCCCGTGACTAAAAACACCTATCAGGCGAGAATTGTTAGCCTCAGCGAGAAATCACAAAGGCGACCAGATTAATGTTTTATTACCAGATTGGTGGTACATGACGGTAGTTGTCACGCTTAACCTGGTTCCATCTTGATTTATCATCCAGGTATCTGTTTCAGTGAAGGACAACGCCCCTGCACTGTCTCTGGTAACTTTCGTTATTTCCAACCTCGCTTTACCGTTATAACCATCCAATAAGGCCCAAGTAATAACTTCGCTTTCCCCATCAGACAGGGAATAACTCCCTACCGAACCAAAACTACCAATTGTCGCCGTTAAAGGCAGAATGTCGACCGAGGTAGCCATTGCCACAACACCTGAGAAGTCCAGATAATAACCAACAAGCGTTAAATTGTTGGTATCAGTCGAAAAATACCTCTCAAGGACACCACTGAGCACTACACCACTAGAATTATCGGTAAACGAAAGAGCGTCTTCTATCGTACTAATCGGTTGCCCGTTAAACGCTATTGTACTTCCCAACCGAACAGTCCAACTGACATTCGAATCAACACTTTTTTGAGAATAAGATTCAAAGTAACTCCCGTCAAAATAAGTCGCCGGGTAAAGAGAGAAACTCAATGAAGTATCAGTAGGCTCATCTGTTGCAGGCTCTCCACCACCACTACCACCACAAGCCGTGAGCATGATTAGAATCATTAAAATTGACAAATAAAGCATATTTCTAATTATAAACAACCCGTTTTTTTACAAGTAAAAGGTGATGCGATTATAAGGGAGATATAGAGGTATTAAAATGCTCTCAGGATTGAACCACATTCCCTTCCACACTCCCCTCAACACTCCCTTATCTAAACGTAAGTTTGGAACCTCAATATCTCACTAGCCGGGGCTCATATCCTTCTGCATTTGCCTCGATTGACGTCAGGCACAAAAGGCAATTTAAACCCCCTTAGATTGCGAATATTTTAAATTCACTTAAAGATGTGCCAGAGATCCCCTTTACACATTCATAGGGCAATCACACTTTCGATTCTTGGTTAACCCCAAGCATAAATCGCGCCGTAAATTACTCAATACAATGCCTTACACAATAAAAGACCTGCCATTCGTGGAAACATATAAAAGCATCTGTAAAAATATCACCCACATAGCGCATATCTGACAATAATCAACACCCTTAGCCATCACCTCCCAGCACCAGCAACCCTCGTATTTCGCACACTGGACACCCGCAATAATTTGTCGATATTTTTTACACTTCTTTCGGGCATGTAAAAAGTTTTATCCAAATCACATTTTATGACTAAAAGAATATTTCACTACTCCCTCGCCACACACAAAGCATGAATCCGCGCGCAGGCCCAATAGAGCCGCCAGCGTTTCTCATACCCACAGAATCAACAAACACCCGGTCGCAGTTTCTACACCGCCAAACGCCCTCCCGAATCCTCCGTTCCATTACCAATACCACTGTCGGAATATTTTACATTTTCGAAAAACAGAAAATGTCGTCCCATATCACAAGAAATTCTTCTGGTCAAATAACAACCACTTACATCGATAACTGATTTTTGGAACAATATATGCTTATCAGATTACATACAAAAACAATATTCAAGGAGGTAATAAGCAGTAATGAGAGTACCCGTTTTACGTCCCAAATTTTAATGATTCGAAGGAGGTAACGACATGAAATTTGAATCAATAAAAAGAGGAATTATGGTGGCGGCAATCGCTGGAGTAATGGCCATTGCCAGTACCGCCCAAGCAGGCAGCATTTACCTGAATGGCCACGATGTACTACTACATAGCGGACAAAGAGGCTACGCTGATGTCATTCTGGATTATTTACGCGGCGCAGGAACAACCTCTGAAATCAGCAGAGCTGATTACGACATTGGCTATCTCACCAACGGCGGGACAAACGGCGGGTTATCAGCTGTAATGGCCGAATTCCCATCAGTGACGACGGCCAGCATAAGTAGCTTTGCTGATGAAGCGGCTTTTGGAACATTCCTAAGCGGTATTGATGTCATGGTACTGCCCTGGATATTTGATGTGGGAGCAGCGAATTCAGCAATATTAAACTCTTACTCCGCAACCATTGAAACATTCTTTAATGCCGGTGGAGACATCTGGGGTAATTCAAGCTTTACCACGGCAACATTCTACGATTTCCTACCCCCTAGCGCGGCAGCATCAGGGCCATCAATTTCTGGTTCCAGTGGCTTTATGGCCACCGCAGAGGGAATGAGTATCGGGATTACCAGCGCCATGATCAATGGTTTCCCAACCCACAACCGATTCGTTTCATTCGACCCTGATTTCACGGTCTTCGAAACACGTGGAGAAGAAGTGATTGCCATTGGCATCCGCGATGCCCGTATCATTGACGGCGATGTTGAAACCGGTGATGACGACGGTGGAGACACCACTCCTCCACTAGCCGTACCTGAACCTAGCACTATGTTTCTGTTAGCCGGAGGCCTTTTGGGCTTTGCTGGCCTAATGAGAAGAAAACAACAGTAAGTATTTTCAACCCCAACAAAACGGCAGCCACTGGCTGCCGTTTTTTGTGCCTTGCTACTATAACTCTATGCCAAAGAAGTGCATCAAACATTATTCCGTGTTATTAACGCAAAGGTCTCAACGACGCAGAGAACGCGAAGAAAAATTATGTAGAGGGTAAAGTCGTGTAACGAGGCCAGTACTCAGCAATCCCCCTAACCCTCAATACTTAAAAAAACCGTCATACCGGACTTGATCCGGTATCCAGAGGGATTACCGACATTCTGAATTCAGGCCTTTATAACCAAAGGTCACAAGTGCCCCAGAGGGTATTCGCCGGAAAGACGAACTCAGTCCTTAGCACTACCTTCCCTGTAGGTCATGTTGCGAAGCTACGTGACAACCATTTTCAGACGAGAACAGCAGTGCTCGATTCAGCCATTGCGTCATGGTGCTGCGCAACATGACCTACGAAAACACTGTTTTTTGAATATTGCATTAATGCTTAGGGAAAGCATTAAATTTTATTCGGTGTTATTAGCGCAAAGATCGCAAAGACGCAGAGAACGCGAAGGAAAATTATGTAGAAGGATACGCTGCGCACCATAGTTCGAAGCTCCGACAGTCCTTAGCACTTAGTCCTTAGCACTTAGCACTTAGCACTCAGCACTAGCACTTATAACCCCAACACATCCTGCATGTCGTAGAGGCCTGTTTTTTGATTCCCAAGCCATAATGCGGCGCGCATTGCGCCTTTGGCGAAGGTCATGCGGCTGGATGCTTTGTGGGTAATTTCTATACGCTCTCCGTCTCCGGCGAATAGTACGGTGTGGTCTCCTACGATGTCGCCTGCACGAATGGTTTCAAAGCCGATGGTTTTACGATCACGTTCTCCGGTGACGCCTTCTCGGCCATAAACGGCACAGTCTTTTAAGTCACGCCCTAAAGCGGTGGCCACTACTTCGCCCATGCGCAATGCGGTGCCTGAGGGGGCGTCGACCTTGTGGCGGTGATGTGCTTCGATTATTTCGATATCCACTTCGTCGCCCAGAACCTTTGCGGCGGTTTCCAGTAATTTGAGGCAGAGGTTTACGCCCACGCTCATATTGGGGGCAAATACGATGGCGATTTCTTTGCTGGCTTCTGTGATGATGGCTTTTTGTGAATCATCAAAGCCGGTGGTACCAATCACCATGGCGCTGCCACGTTGGCGGCAAAGGGCGATATTTTCCAAAGTGACTTCAGGGCGTGTGAAATCGATGAGTACATCAAAGTCGTTAGCTGCTGCAATATTATCGACCACGGCGACATCCAGCTTTCCGATACCAGCCAACTCGCCTGCGTCCACACCCAGGAGTGAACTTCCCGCGCGCACCGTTGCTGCGCTAATCGACAAGCCTTCTGTTTGGTGAGCGGATTCCAGTAGGGCTTTCCCCATACGTCCTGCTGCTCCGGTAACGGCTATTTTTGTCATTAATTAAACCTTCAATTCTGTATAAAGATAAATTCTAACGCAGAGATGCAAAGGCGCTAAGAACGCAAAGGTATTTTTTTTAAAGCTTTCTTTGCGCCCTTTGGCCCTCTTCGCCTTTGCGCCTTTGCGTTGGATTTTCATAACGCAAAACATTAAAATGCTTCCCGTTTACACGCACTATTGAAATCCATTCTACAGCCAAACATTGCGGCTCTTTACCCTAGATTCCGGCCTGCGCCGGAATGACGGTATTGTAAATATCGGTAAAGTTAAACTCTAACGCAGAGATGCAAAGGCGCTAAGTACGCAAAGATAGTTGTTTTTAAAGCTTTCTTTGCGCCCTTTGCCTCTCAGCGCCTTTGCGTTGAATTCTCATAACGCAAAACATTAAAATGCTTCCCGATTACACGCACTATTGAAATCCATTCTACAGCCAAACATTGCGGCTCTTTACCCTGGATTCCGGCCTGCGCCGGAATGACGGTATTGTAAATATAGGTAAAGTTACATTCTAACGCAGAGTCGCAAAGTCGTTAAGTACGCAAAGATAGTTGTTTTTAAAGTTTTCTTTGCGCCCTTTGCCCCTCAGCGCCTTTGCGTTGGATTTTCAATAACACAAAACAATAAAAATGCTTCCTGTTCACACCGCGCTGTTGAAACCCATTCTACGGCTAAACATTGTTGCTCTTTACACTGGATTCCGGCTTAAAACATGCCGGAATGACGAGGAGGTAAAAATGCTTACCGAGTTTCTTCTTTTCCCCTTTTATCTTTCCCCTGCCCTCTTTTTCCTGCCCTTTTGCCCTTCACCAACTGATGTACGAATACCCTTGCTCTTGCAACTCCATTAAGTCTGACGCGCCGACTTCGACTAGTTTGACAAAGGGCAGCATATCTTTTTCTTCCCAGTGCAGGGCTTTCATGGTGTTTCCACAGGCGTGAAACTCTACGCCGTATTGGCTGAGGCTCGATACACGCTGTTTGATTTCTTTACTGACAGGTCGTTCGGGGGTTTTACCGAGGATATGAATGCCGGGGCCGATGCCGACGACGACGATGGAGATATTGTCGCCCCACTTCCGAACCATTGCGCCTACGGAAAACAACACGGCCTTTTGGTAGGCCTCATCGGATTTATTAAACTGATAAACCAGTTTGTGTTCAGGTGGGTCGCCAGGAAAACGAAGTTCTTCTTCCTCAACTTCCTGTGAAAAAGCAGAACCACTCACAACAAACACGCTAGCGGCAATTAGTGCAACACCCATAAACCGCCGACGAGTCGATTGTAAAGCAGAGGATTCACACTGCTCTGGTTCAGACAAAAAAAAGTCTGTAAACACGCGTTCAAACCATCTTTTTTTCATTCATCCCCCATAATTCGCAACAGCCTCAGCACTCAGCACTGCGTCAAGGTCACGTTGCGCTGCTACGTGACAAAATGCCTCATTCGAGAACAATGTGCCCGATTAAACAATCGCGTCACGTAGCTTCGCAACGTGACCTACTTAGACTAACAAGAACTTATACCCTCAGCACTTAGCACTTAGCACTCAGTCCTTAACCCAGCACTTATATTTTCAGAGTTTAATCCCATCAATAAAGCTTTTAACCCCGTCCATCCATGAGCTTTCTTTGGGACTGTGTTTTTTACCACCACCGGTCATTGCTTCATCAAATGAACGTAGCAGGTCTTTTTGCTTACCGTTGAGGTTAATTGGCGTTTCGACAGTTACCTTGCAGAGCAAGTCACCCACTGCGCCACCGCGTACGGACTTAACGCCCTTACCTCGGAGCTTAAACATTTTGCCCGTTTGTGTTTCCGATGGAATAGTCAGTTTTACCCGGCCATCCAATGTTGGTACTTCGAGAGAACCACCCAAGGTTGCCGTTACGAAGCTGATCGGTACTTCGCAATACAGATTATTTTCGTCGCGTACAAAAAGTGGATGTTCTTTAACGCCGATTTGCACGTAAAGGTCACCACTCGGTGCGCCGCGGTCTCCTGCCTCACCTTCTCCACTGAGGCGTATACGGTCGCCATTATCGACGCCTGCTGGCACCTTCACTGAGAGTGTTTTATGTTCCTGTTTGCGACCCTGGCCATGGCAGCTATTACAAGGATCTTTAATAACCTGACCATTGCCCTGACAAGAGGGACATGTCTGTTGCAGTGAGAAAAAGCCCTGCTGCATACGCACCTGGCCCACACCACCGCAGGTCGTACACTGTTGCGGTTTGGAACCTTTCTTGGCGCCACTGCCACCACAGGTCGAACATTGAACGGATGTTGGAATCCGAATCTTGACGGTCGTTCCGCGAACGGCTTTTTCCAAGCTTAGTTCGAGATTGTAGCGTAAATCGGCTCCGCGCCGTGCGCGTTGACCACCGCCACCACCGCCACCACCGCTGAAAATATCACCAAAAACATCGCCAAAGACGTCACTAAAATTCCCGCTGCCGCCGGGGTGTCCACCACCGCCCTGCTCAACACCAGCGTGGCCAAATTGGTCATAGGCTGCCCGTTTTTGAGGATTGTCGAGTATCTCATAAGCTTCTTTGGCTTCTTTGAACTTCTCTTCGGCACCCTTATCATCTGGGTTACGGTCCGGGTGAAGTTTCATGGCCAGGCGTTTGAACGCCTTTTTTAATTCAGCATCGCTGGCATTGCGGTTGACGCCGAGCACTTCGTAAAAATCGCGTTTAGACATAATGGAATTCAGTCACTTGTGTATCATTTATAAAAATATTTTAATTAAACCCGTAGATCGCGGAAACGCGGCAGCTGGAATTTCCAACTACCGCGTTGCCCGGCAAACGCCGGTTAAAACGACAAAAACTCCCTGCTGACTATGCCCGCAGGGAGTGGTGTTTACTTGCTGTTGTCGTCTTTAACCTCTTCAAACTCGGCGTCTACTACGTCGTCGTTATTAGTGTTGGCTTGGTCGCCCTCGGCAGCGCCTTCAGTCTGTTGAGCCGTCTGTTGTGAATAGGCTCGCTCAGCCATTTTCCCGGAGGCTTCCACCAGGGTTTTGGTTTTCGCTTCGATGTCGTCTTTGTCATCAGTCTTCATGGATGCTTCAAGCGCGGTGATCGCGGTTTCGATGCTTTCTTTTTCGCCTGCTTCCAATTTGTCGTCGCCCATTTCTGTCATGGACTTTTTGGTTGCATGAATCATGTTGTCAGCCGCGTTACGGGCAGCCACCAATTCATGGAATTTGGCGTCTTCAGCGGCATGTGCTTCAGCGTCACTGACCATTTTGTTGACTTCATCGTCAGACAAACCACTGGAAGCCTTGATAATGATGGACTGTTCTTTGCCCGTTGCCTTGTCTTTCGCAGAGACATTGAGAATACCATTGGCATCGATGTCAAAACCCACTTCAATTTGCGGTACACCGCGAGTCGCTGGCGGAATATCGGCCAAATCAAAACGACCCAGTGATTTATTGCCTGTGGCAACTTCGCGTTCGCCCTGCAACACGTGCACGGTAACCGCAGTCTGGTTGTCTTCTGCGGTGGAAAACACCTGCTGTGCTTTGGTAGGAATCGTGGTGTTTTTCTCGATGAGTTTAGTCATCACGCCACCCATGGTCTCGATACCGAGGCTCAAGGGTGTCACATCCAGTAGCAATACGTCTTTAACTTCGCCGCCTAACACACCACCTTGAATCGCAGCGCCTACGGCCACGGCTTCGTCAGGGTTCACGTCTTTACGAGGGGCTTTGCCGAAGAAAGCTTCAACCGCTTCTTGTACTTTAGGCATACGGGTTTGACCACCGACCAAAATCACGTCGTCGATATCTTGTGCGCCCAAACCGGCATCGCTCAACGCAGTACGGCAAGGTGCGATGGTGCGTTCGATCAACTCTTCCACCAATGATTCCAGCTTGGCACGGGTCATTTTGATGTTCAAATGTTTGGGGCCACTAGCATCCGCGGTGATGTACGGCAAATTAATGTCTGTCTGCTGAGTCGATGACAGTTCGATCTTGGCTTTTTCTGCGCCTTCTTTCAGACGTTGCAGGGCCAATGGATCATTACGTAAATCAACACCTTGGTCTTTTTTGAATTCTTCCACGAGATAATCGATGAGGCGTTGATCAAAATCTTCACCACCAAGGAAGGTGTCACCATTGGTGGACAACACTTCTACCTGATGCTCATCGTCAATTTCTGCGATTTCGATAATCGACACATCGAAAGTACCACCACCCAGGTCGTACACAGCAATCTTGCGATCACCTTCTTTTTTGTCCATACCGAAGGCCAGGGCCGCTGCGGTAGGTTCGTTGATGATGCGTTTGACTTCAAGACCCGCGATCTTGCCAGCGTCTTTTGTGGCCTGACGCTGTGAGTCATTGAAATAAGCCGGCACGGTGATAACCGCTTCCGTGACTTCTTCGCCCAGATAATCTTCGGCGGTCTTTTTCATTTTTTGCAGAATACGGGCAGACACTTCCGGGGCAGCCATTTTCTTGCCATTGGCTTCAACCCAAGCATCGCCATTGTCGGCGGCGACAATTTTGTAAGGCACCAGATCGATGTCTTTCTGAACTTCTTTGTCTTTAAAACGACGACCAATCAAACGCTTTACGGCGTAGATGGTATTCATTGGATTGGTAACCGCCTGACGTTTGGCAGGTGTGCCGACGATGACTTCGCCGTCATCCGTGAAAGCGACAACAGATGGTGTTGTGCGATCGCCTTCCGCATTTTCGATAACGCGGGCTTCGCCGCCGTCCATTACGGAAACGCATGAATTTGTTGTTCCCAGATCAATGCCGATAATTTTACCCATGGCTATGTTTCTCCACTCTTTCTTCAGTATTTAGTTGATAGTTCAAAGTTGTTTGTGTCGGGACGGTGTACTGACAAGTTAATGTACTTGGCTAACTGTTCCTGCCCGTTCAGCTTGCTTATAGAGATAGGGGCAAATAACCCTATTTCAAGCCTGCTCATCAATATGGTCGGGCTCATCGTCACTGGGCGGCTCATCATCCACTGCTGGCGTTTGCTCCGCAGCGGCCTTGGATACGACCACCATGGCGGGACGAATCAGGCGCTCGTTGAGCTGGTAACCTTTTTGCATCACTGTCATTACGGTATTCGGTTTATGCTCGGCACTTTCGATCATCGTCATGGCTTGATGCAAGGCCGGATCAAACGTGTCACCGACGGGATTAAGCGCTTCAATACCAAACTTTTCCAATGCAGACGTGAGCATTTTCAGTGTTAGCTCTGTACCTTCTTTAAGGTGCGATACTGTCTCATCACTGTCGGCATCGCTATTTGATGAGGTCGCTGAGGCCAGTCCCATTTCGAGACTATCCTTGACAGGCAGTAATTCTAGTGCGAATTTTTCCAGGGCAAATTTATGAGCGTTTTCCGTATCCTGACGGGCACGGCGGCGCACATTCTCGGTTTCCGCCTTCGCCAGCAATAACTGGTTCCAATGCTCATCGGCCTTAGCGCGGGCATCTTCGAGTAACAGCGTGAGGCTTTCACCTTCATCCCCACTCGTTTCCACATCACCTTTTACAGCTTCTACGGCGTCATTCAACTCTTCCAGTACGCCTTCAAGCGCATCTGATTTCGTTTCTGTGGGCTCCGGTGCTGCCCCTTCCTCATTTGCCATGCCTTTCTTTCTCCAAAAGTTCACAAATTATTTCCTCGCTACCCATTTGCCCTGTACTGAGCGCTCAAAAGTCAGCTCGCAGACCGTCGGGGTTTGAAGTACAGCGTTTACCCGAAAAATTCCGTTGAATTTCCCAGACAATTCAATAACAACAAGGTATATGAGGACTAATTCCGCTGATTCAAGACTGCGCCCAATAATTTTGCCGTTACGTCTACCATGGGGATGATTCGGTCATAGGCCATGCGGGTCGGGCCGATAATGCCGAGCACGCCCAGCACTTCGTCGTCTGCTGAATACGATGTGGTGACGATGCTGCACTGGTCCAAAGCCTGATAACCCGATTCCTGGCCGATAAATATCTGCACCCCTTGCGCTTCCAAGGATTTGTCCAGTAAATCCAGGATGGCCTGCTTTTCGTTGAAGACATCAAACAGTTTGCGCAACCGTGGCACATCCGCCATTTCTTCATAGCCCATGAGGTTGGTCTCCCCGGCCATGACATAGTCCTGTTGCTCGTCCGGTGCTGCTGCATCAAACACTTGATGGGCCATTTCAATCGCCGAGCGCATCAGCTGATCCATATTGGCACGCGCTTTTTCCATTTCCGTGAGCAAGTCCCTGCGTACGGCGCTCATGTCTTTACCCATAAACTGTGCATTCAGATAATTAGCAATGCGCTCCAGTTCGGGTAAGGCATACTGCCTGTCGGTATGAATAACGCGGTTTTGCACGTCTTGCTCGTTAATGACCAGAATCGCCAACACTCGTTTTTCCGACAGGGGTAAAAATTCGATCTGCCGCAACGCTGCCTGCCGCTGGAACGGGAGCATTACTACCCCAACCATTTGTGTCAGCCCTGACAGCATTGACGAGGCCGTTTCCAGTAATTGCGGGGTATCGCTCTGTGGATCAAGCGTATCAGCGAGAGAACGCACATCAGCAGAGCCCAATGGCTTAATGCTCACCAGGTTATCAATAAACATGCGGTAACCCCGCTCAGTGGGTACCCGCCCTGCTGAGGTGTGCGGTGCCGACACCAGCCCCATGTGCTCAAGATCCGCCACCACATTGCGAATGGTTGCAGGACTGAGGTCAAGGCGGGCATCTTTAGCCAGCACTTTTGACCCCACGGGCTGTCCTTCACGGATATAGCGTTCTATCAGCGTTTTGAGCAGGAGCTGCGCACGCTCGCTAATTTGTGAGTCAGATATGGCGTTGTCGGTTTTTGATTTAGCAGTCATCGTATTTACGGACAGGTCTACAGGAAAAAACTCGTACAGTTTAATCAGGAATCCGATAGATTAATACTTTGCTGTGGGCTAATCGCGATAAACCCATCAAAGAATGGCCAATATCGCATAATCTACCGTCAATAATCAGGCATATGCCCCCAAACAGCCATAGTCGGTTGGCCACCAAAACACAACATGCTACCGTTAGCCCCTATAAACAGCCTGATCACAAAATAAAGAAAATAACATGGCAAAAAGCTTCAAAACCATTGGCATCATTGGTAAACACAACAATCCACATGCTGGCGGCATACTCAACGAGCTCATTGAGTACCTTGACCGAAACCAGATTGACATTCTGCTGGATGAGCGGTCATTAGAGTCCATCACAGAATTAGCAGAGCGCAATAGCTTCGTGAGCCGCTCTATTCTGGGCACTCGATGTGACCTTGTGATCGTGGTCGGCGGAGACGGAACCCTGCTCAATGCCGCCCGAAGCCTGGTCGATTTTGATGTCCCCATCCTCGGTATTAACCTGGGCCGCCTAGGGTTTTTAACGGATATCACCCCTTCTGACCTGACGGACACTCTCGACCAGATTTGCGCCGGAAATTACCAGGAAGAAAAACGGGACCTGCTGCAAGCACGAGTACTTCGGGACGGCAATCAAATCAACGAAAGCACCGCCTTTAATGACGTGGTCGTCCACACTTGCAGCGTCGCCCGTATGATCGAATACGATGTGCACATTGACGGCAAACACGTCAACACCACACGCTCAGACGGGATGATCGTATCCACGCCTACGGGCTCAACGGCATACGCCTTATCCGGCGGTGGCCCCATTTTGCATCCTTCTCTGAGTGCGTTGGTGCTGGTGCCTATTTGTCCGCACACCATGAGTTATCGCCCCATCGTAGTGGATGGCAACAGCGTCATTGAAATCATCGTCAGCAAAAACAACCAGGCGCGTGCCCAGTGCTCTTGCGATGGCCAAATTGATCTCAGCCTGCAAAATGGCGACCACGTTATCATCGAGCGAAAGCCCCTCCCCATCAAATTAATACATCCAGCCGATTACAATTACTACGGTATACTGCGCGCCAAGTTGCACTGGGGCAAACGACTGTAGCAAGTTGTCTCGATAAATATAATCATAAATAACAACTAGTTACTGAGCACACTTAAACCAATATGTTACGCCACATCCACATCCGCCACTTCGCCATTGTTGAAGAACTGTCCCTTGATATTGGCCCCGGTATGACCGTGCTCACCGGCGAAACCGGTGCCGGTAAATCCATCCTGCTTGATGCACTGGGTTTGGCATTGGGCGACCGCGCCGAGTCAGGCACCATTCGCGCCGGCGCCAAACGCGCTGAGGTCAGCGCCGATTTTGATATTGTGAGCCACCAGGGCGTACAACAATGGCTAAATGAGCATGAGCTCGATGACGACGGGCAATGCCTGATTCGGCGCATCGTTATCGCCGAAGGCCGCTCCAAAGGCTATATCAATGGCCGTCCGGTGCCCATGCAGTCCCTACGGGACCTTGGCGAGCAATTGGTGGACATCCACGGCCAACATGCCCACCAATCACTGTTAAAGCGCGACGTACAACGCCAGGTATTGGATGACCTGGCCATCAATTCAACGAAAAGCAGCACCAAAAAACACCAAACACTGCTCAACGACACCGCCGAGTCTTTCCGGCAATGGCAACAACTCAGTACCGAGCTGGAACAGCTGCACGCCAGCAAGGCACAGCGCGCAGACCGACTGGAGTTATTACGCTACCAGGTGGAAGAATTACAACAGCTTTCCCTCACCAGCGAAGCCCTGGCAGAACTGGAAACAGAGCATTCGCGGCTCGCCAATCTCAACCAGTTGCGTGAAGGCATCGAGCAAATACAAAGCAGTCTCAGTGGTGAAAATAGTGGCGAAAACGGTGACGGTCAACAAACCATCATCAGTGGACTCGACCATGCCAGCAGCGAACTGGCCCAGCTCAGTGAACTGGATGCAAATCTAACCAACGCTTATGAGGCCCTACAAGGAGCGGCCATACAAGCCAACGAAGCCGGTGATGAACTGCGTAATTACCTCGACGGACTATCCCTGGACCCAGAGCGCCTGCAAGTGATCGAAGAGCGCATCGGCACCCTTCATGAACTGGCTCGCAAACACCACTGCTCACCCAACGCCCTCCCCGCTCTGCAACTCTCTCTAGAAGAGGAGTTAGACAGCCTGCAACAAGCCGACGTACAACTCGGGGAAATCAGCACACAGGTTAACGCTGAAAAAACACGCTATACCGCCGTGGCCAAAAAACTCAGCGCCAGTCGCCTTAAAACCGCGAAATCACTCGCCACGCAAGTCTCGGAAAACCTTCATCAACTGGGTATGCCGCACGGCAAATTTGAAATAGCCCTGGAAACCACAGAATCACCCAGCGTACACGGCATGGAACGTGTGGAATTTCAGGTCAGCGCCAATCCCGGCCAGCCCGTTCAAGCCATGAGCAAAGTGGCCTCGGGTGGCGAACTGGCCCGTATCAGCCTCGCGGTACAAGTCATCGCTGCGGGTACAGGCCGTATTCCCACCCTAATATTTGATGAAGTCGACGTCGGAATCGGCGGCGGCATCGCCGAAGTCGTCGGCCGCCTGCTGCGCAACCTCAGCGACGACCGACAAGTGCTTTGCGTCACTCATCAGCCGCAAGTCGCCTCCTTAGCTCATCAACATCTGCACGTTAGCAAACAAGCCAACAAAGGCCACACCACCACCGGCGTATCCCCCATCACCGCCGAAGCGCGGGTCGATGAAATTGCCCGCATGTTAGGCGGCCTGGAAATGACAGAACAAACACTGTCACACGCACGAGAAATGATCGAGCGTGGCCAGCAGGCGCTGAGTTAAATCCACTCCTCTTATGGTGGGCAGTGCCCACCCTACACAACATCGCGGTTTTTTTATTGTTCGGTGTTGGAAACGCAGAGATCGCCCAAACACAACGGCAGCAAGCCCTGCATTTACCGGGTAAAACTACCTTTAGACCGGATTCGCCAGACCGCTGTCAGGTAGCAGTGCAACCTGACCTACAAATTCGCGGCTTCATTGAGTTCCGTGTTGCAAACGCAAAGGTCGCAAAGGCGCAAAGGACGCAGAGGGTTACTTTAAAGGGGATAATGTTTCAATTTGTGGAAATCTAACGTAGGAGAGGCTTTAGCCTCGATCAGTGCTCATGTACGCACTGTGTTTTCGTAGATCACGTTGCGCCGCTACGTGACAATCTCAGATAAGGCCAAATCGAATCTACCAGAGTAGAACACACAGAGGCCACGTCAATATAAAGACCGCAATCTACTCATCTACAGGGTAACGTCTATCAATAGACAGCTTGCCAGACCTCTGTCAGGTAGCGGCGTAACCTTCACCTACAAATTCGCGGCTTTACTGAGTGCGGTATTGGAAACGCAAAAGCCACGACATCCAATGTCATTAAGTTAAGCCTTATTTCCTGTTACAGGTGAGCGAGAAAACCCCAACATCATTGGCGACGTTGGGGTTCGCAAGCTCACCGCCAACCTACCAACAGTCGATAATCCGTTAACTTAATGACATTGCCACGACATCCCTTATTTATCGCCAGCATCCTCTTTCTGACATTCCGCACATATACCGTAGATATACAGGCAATGGTCTGTCATGGAGAACCCGGCTTTTTCGGCAATTTCTTTTTGGCGTTCTTCGATCAGTTCATCGACAAACTCGTCTACCTTGCCACATTTCACACACAGGATATGATCGTGGTGCTCGCCTTGGTTTAGCTCATAGACGGAATGCCCGCCCTCAAAATTGAGTTTAGTCACTAAACCCGCAGCCTCAAACTGGGTTAACACTCGATACACCGTGGCCAGCCCCACGTCTTCATCGGCTTCCAGAAGCGTACGATAAATATCTTCAGCACTCACATGGCGTGAACCCTGTGTTTCCATTACTTCCAGAATTTTGCGGCGTGGCAGCGTGGATTTAAGGCCTGCGGCCCGGAGTTCATTACTGGAAACTGTCATTGAATTTTCACCATTACTAAACGATTGCTTTTAAATACTGTCTACCGTACCTGAGCCATATCTGAGCTACACCAAAGACGGAAATTAAGTTAAAATACCGAGCTAATGTGCCCGGTGTGATTCATCGGTATATTCTATTCTCAACAAAGACTTCACTGAGTGACACCCCATTTGATCAACACACGTAAACCCTACTTTTTATCGGCCTCAAAATATTCTGCGACCACTTTGGCACTTCTGGTGGCATTGTTGACAATGTCGGCCTGCTCTGTTCATAAAATTGACGTGCAACAGGGTAATGTTATCACTCAAGAGATGTTTGAAAAACTCAAAATTGGTATGGATAAAGAACGCGTAAAAAGCCTGCTGGGTACGCCACTCATCGTAGACCCCTTCCGTCGTGACCGCTGGGACTACGTATACATCTACCGGGCGGGCAATAGCGACGCGCGACAATCCGCACATTTAACTGTGTATTTTGAAAATGAACAACTCAACAAGATCGATGTGCAATCGACCCTGCCTAAAGAGGCCGACGTCAAAAAACCCGGTTCTAAGTTACGCGGCAAATCATCCGACCAGGGGAAATCAGCAGGACACTCTCATTAAATGCCATTAAATGCCACTCAATACTGCTCGATCTCACTAAGCACCATTTTCACTGAGCCGCGCCGCCTTTGCGCATTTTTTTACCCTCAGCCGCTCGCTGCTTGCGCACTGCCTTCGGGTCAGCAATCAGCTTGCGGTAGATTTCAATACGGTCTCTTTCCCGCAGCGGTTTATCCAGTTTCGACAACTTTCCAAAAACACCGACCTTATTGACTGCGAGATCAATATCGGGAAACTTCGTCAATATACCGGACTGTTTGATCGCCTGTTCTATCGTCGCATCACTTGGCACAGTCAGATTCAGAATAACCTGCGTATCCGGCTCGGCATAGGCGACTTCAATATGAATATCCGCTTTAATATCAGCAGCCTCGCTTGAAACACTATTTTCAGCTTCCATAAACCACCTCAGCTCTCGTACAAAAAGAATCCACCAGCGAATTCGCTATCTGACTAAACACGGGCCCCAGTACCATGCCGACCAATCGATTAGAAAACTCATATTCCAGGTCCAGGGACACTTTACAGGCATCGTCCGACAAGGCATCAAATCGCCAAAAACCATGCAGATGCCTAAACGGGCCATCGATCAAGCTCATTTCAATCATCTTGTTTTTTTGCAGCCGATTCTTAGTGGTAAAGGCTTTATTCAGCCCACTGTGGGCAATCACCACCGTGGCATTAACCACATCCTCGTCCCGTGAAGTTTCTTCAGACCCACCACACCACGGTAAAAAATCTGAATAACCTGCTACGTCATCCACTAAAGCAAACATTTGTGCGGCGCTATGAGTCACCAGCGCGCTTTTACTAATATTGGGCACAATAAACCTCTTTCATCGTCCAACTTCCCTGTCCAGTTCTCCGCTTTTCAAGCGGGCCAGATAATCGGCGAGCATTGCTCGCACTTTGCCATGTAACAGGTACAAAGCGATAAAGTTAGGGAACGCCATGGATAACAGCATCAAATCACTGAAATCCAGGATGTTAGTGGCACTGGTCACCGAACCGATCACCACAAACACCACAAACAAAATACGGTACGCCATTGCCGCCTGTTTACCGAACAGATACGTCCAGCAACGCTCACCGTAGTATGACCAAGAGATCATTGTACTATAAGCAAACAACACCACCGACACCGACAGCAATATAGGAAACCACGAAATCACCGAACCAAAAGCCACGGAAGTCAGTGCCGCTCCCTGATTACTTTGCACCAGTTCAGCATATTGGGGGTCGTTATACACCCCCGTGAGCACAATCACCAACGCCGTCATGGTGCAGATGATTACCGTATCAATAAACGGCTCCATCAGCGCCACAATACCTTGCCGTACAGGGTACTTTACCTTCGCCGCCGCATGGGCAATAGCCGCAGAGCCAATACCCGCCTCACTGGAAAAAGCCGCGCGCTTAAAGCCCTGCACAATAACACCCAGCAAACCACCAATACCCGCCTCCATAGAAAAGGCATCCGACACGATAAGCACAATGACTGCCGGCACCTCAGCCGCATGAGACAGCACAATCCAAATACAGGCCAGCAAATAAATGCCCACCATGGTCGGCACAACGGCTTCGGCCGTATGGGCAATACGACGGATACCGCCAATAATCACCACACCCACGGCAAAGCCCATAATAATGCCGTAAATCCAGGGCATTTCCGCAAGAATGGTCACCTCTTGCTTAACCGCCGACAGCGACTGGCTCACCTGAAAGGCATTACCGCCCCCCAGAGATGCACCAATAGTCAGCAAACAAAACAGCACCGCCAGCGCCTTACCCGAGCGCCCCCAACCCTTCTCCGCCAAACCACGAGAAAGGTATTCCATCGCCCCACCCATTACCTGCCCACCTGGCCCGATACGGCGATAACTTTGCGCCAGCGTGGCCTCCGTAAACTTGGCCGTCATCCCCAACAGGCCAGCCATAATCATCCAAAAAGTCGCGCCCGGCCCACCAATCCCAATGGCAATCGCCACACCGGCAATATTGCCCAGCCCCACCGTCGCCGACAGCGCCGTCGTCAAAGCCTGAAAAGACGACACCTCGCCCTCAGCCCCCGGCGTTTTATAACGTCCACGCAAAATATGGTACGCATGACCAAACATACGAAAGTTGATAAATCCCATGCGCACCGTCAGAAAAACCGCACCCACCAACAACCAGGCAACAATAAAGGGGAACGTACCCGCTTCGCCCGGAAACACATCAAAAAACATCACCTGAGCGAGAAAACCGTTCAACACCCCAAACCAGGCATCAATCGTCTGCGCAACGCCCTCACCCTCATCAGCGAAGACGGCGCCAGACAGCAGCATTCCCCACAGGAAAACCCCAACTCCAGCCACCCTCATCACTGTTTTACCATCCTTGTTATGATACTTTTTATTATACTTTTTCTTATTTTGTGTCACTTTAAGGTCACCCGTTAAAAAATCCCTGACATTATTAGCGCGAAGTATCATCAATATTGCTCATCTTCTCAAGTTATGCACGGTTCTTTGATACAATGGCCGAATGGCACAGAAAAAGAAAAAAACCAGCAGCAACAACATCGCGCTCAATAAAAAAGCCCGTCACGACTTCTTCATCGAAGACCGCTTCGAAGCCGGCATCGTCCTGCAAGGCTGGGAAGTCAAAAGCCTGCGCGCCGGACGTATACAGATCGTCGACGCCCACGTATTCCTCAAAAATGGCGAAGCCTTCATCAGCAACCTGCAAATCTCACCGCTGCTCACCGCCTCCACCCACATCACCCCCGAAACCACTCGAGTGCGAAAACTCCTACTGCACCGCTCAGAAATCAACAAACTCATCGGCGCCGTAGAACGCAAAGGCTTCACCATGGTACCCACCGCCCTATACTGGAAACACGGCAAAGTGAAAGCCGAAATAGGCCTCGCCAAAGGCAAACAAAGCCACGACAAACGCGCCGTCGAAAAAGACCGGGATTGGCAAAGAGACAAACAGCGCATCATGAAAGGCCGGTAAATCTTAGGCGATAACCTCAAATAACTCGTCCCTAGCAACTTTTCAAATATCGACGCCCCTTCACAACCTCCTTCCGTCATTCCGGCATATTTTTAGCCGGAATCCAGTGACTTTTGTCAGTTCAGAGCCGCTGAAAGCCCGCTAGAGACATACTGGAATGACATGTTGGTTTTCCTCGTTCCCACGCTCTGCGTCGCCTGCACGGACGCAGGCGAGGGGCGTGAGCAGGACGCGGTAAGCTTGGGAACGCATACGGTGGGTGAATTAACAGAATAAAATATGACTTTCCAGAGATGATCGTGGAAACCAGAGAACGTGGGCACAAAATACGTACCTTTATGTCCCAGAGGGTACACCCTACATTACTCAGTGAATTAACCTGTAGATACAAGGGGCGGGTTTCAAACCCACCCTAATACCCGACCCAGCGATGTCAAAAAATACGAAGCATTTCCCCCAAAACACATTCGACTAAACATAAACCGGATATTTCTCCGTCCCCCCCAAACGTTATCTAATTTCCACAACACCCACCGTGGTAATCCATACCGCACATGATGATTCCTTCAATGTCATTAAGTTAAGCTGGCTATTCTATTTATTGTAGGGGGTAAGCATGCAACCCCCAGCACATAGCCACTTATGTTGGGGTTCCTGCGTCACCACCAACCTACCAAACAACGCATTTTTGTTAACTTAATGACATTGATATTTCCTCCCTATGCGCCCCCTTTTCCCTTTTACCTATTCCCTACGTCCCTTTTCCCTTCGAAACGCTAAAAATATTCCTCCCCAAACCTCGAAACTTTCCGTTATACTAAGGGTCGTAGTAAATACCATGGGGCTGACCTGGCTTCGACGTGGGTCACAAAACCTGAGGTGCATGCCGAGGTGCAATTACCTCGTAAATCCAACTGCAAAACTTATAGTTGCCAACGACGACAACTACGCACTAGCAGCTTAATAACCTGTCTTTGTGCCCTCGGCCTGACGTTTGCTTGTGCACTCAGATCACCGGGGTCGACTCTCACAAGATCGCGTTGAGGTATGTTCAGGGCCAATTCGCTAAAACCTAACTGAAATCGTCGTCCACTTTCCCTGCCAGTCGGGTGGTGTGCGGTTAAACTAAAAGACTTGGCTATGCATGTAGACCCGAAGGCGGAGGACTTGCGGACGCGGGTTCGACTCCCGCCAGCTCCACCAAACAAACAAGCCTCACCCATCTGGGTGGGGCTTTTTTGTTTGTGGTGTTGGTGTGGACGAGAATCCTCGTAACGCGGGTTAAGAACAGGATGTTCTTATGTCGTGACCATTTTGTCTGGAACAAAATGGGACAGCAAAGCTGCCTCGGAGAGGTGAACCACAGGATGTGGTGAATCAGGCACATGGATGTGCGAGAGCGACCCGACTCCCGCCAGCTCCCCCACATTGTTATCAATTCAAGGCCATCCAACTAGGGTGGCCTTTATTGTTTGGGCAAGCCTCACTCAAAAAAAGAAGATTTTATACCCCCTGTCCCTTTGGGAGAGGGCTGGGGTGAGGGAAAGTTTACACCTCAAACAATGTCATTAAGTTAACGGATTATCGACTGTTGGTAGGTTGGTGGTGAGCTTGCGAACCCTAACGTCGCCAATGATGTTGGGGTTTGCTCGCTCACCTGTAACAGAAAATCAGGCTTAACTTAATGACATTGGCTCTACCCCCTTTAACCAGCCCCCTTTAACCATATAATTATTTATTTCCTTCAAAACCAAGCGACGGGCAGTCAATAGCTCTTTTTCAGGCGCTAACGGGCCAGTCCTGTCGCCAACCTGAGTTTGGGGTCCTAGCAAGCTGTTATTTTATATTTCCAAGAGGTAACGGTGCTAAACCAAGTTCATTAAGAAACTCGTTGTGTTTATTGGTTGCATTCACAATATCTTTTTCATGATCAGTCAACTCACCATGAACTGTCGGTAAATCAATGACAGGTTCAGGCTTGGCAGTGCTCACATAACGGGAGATATTCAAGTTGTAATCGTTCTTTTCAATCTCTTCCATTGATACGCGACGGGCGTAGCGCTTATCTTCCTTACGGAACTGGTAAGTATCGATAATTTTATCGATGTCTTTAGGTCGCAAGTGATTCTGGCGTTTGCCTTTTTCGAAGTGTTCGCTGGCATTGATGAACAATACATCATCGTATTTTTTGCATTTCTTCAAGACTAAAATACACACAGGGATACCGGTTGAGAAAAACAGATTAGCGGGTAAACCAATCACGGTATCTATGTTGTTATCTTTTAGCAGTTTGGTACGAATACGTGCTTCGGCTCCACCGCGGAATAATACGCCATGGGGTAAAATAATGGCCATGGTGCCTTCATCGCCTAAGAAATGAAAACCGTGCAGTAAAAAAGCAAAGTCGGCAGCCGATTTAGGCGCTAGGCCGTAGCTTTTAAAACGAAAATCTTCACTCAAGGCTTCGTTCGGTTTCCAACGGTAACTGAAGGGCGGATTGGCGACAACGGCATCGCACTCCAGTTTTTTAGCGGGGTTCATTTCATTGAGAAAATCCCAATCGTTAAGCAGAGAGTCACCGTGATGGATTTCGAATTCAGAATCTTTTACCCCGTGCAATAACATATTCATGCGCGCCAGGTTATAGGTGGTGATATTTTTTTCCTGTCCGTAAATTTTGCCAACACCGTGTGGGCCTAGCTGGTTACGTACATTTAATAATAGCGAGCCCGAGCCACAGGCAAAATCCAGTACTTTATTGAGCTTTTTCTTTTTGCCTGTTGCGGGTTCTTGGCTATCTAGCGTCACAATTCCTGAAAGAATGCTAGATAGTTGTTGCGGGGTATAAAACTCACCGGCTTTTTTACCCGAGCCAGCCGCAAACTCGCCAATTAAGTATTCATAAGCATCACCCAATGCATCACTATCATTTGAAAAGTCGGCAATGCCCTTGGCTATTTCTTTAATAATGTCACTCAGTTTGGCATTACGGGCGCTGTAGTCTTTACCCAGCTTGTCAGAGTCCAGATTAATTTCTGAAAATAAACCCTGAAAGTTATTTTCAAATGATTCATTCTCAATATATTTAAAACCTTGCTGCAAGGTCTTCAACAAATCAGCGTGCTGGTTTCTGGCCAGTTCGGCAATACTGCCCCATAAATGTTGTGGTTCAATCACATAATGCACCTTGCGGCGCATTTGCTTTTCAAACGCAGGAATATCCTCCACGTTTTGCTCATACCACACCGCTAAAGGTGCGCGTTTATCGTCGTCTTCCAGTTGCGGGTAATCTCGCCCCAATTCTTTTTTGGCAGAGGCCTCGTAGTTGCCCGATAGATAACGCAAAAACAAAAACGATAACATATAATCACGGAAATCGTCGGCATCCATCGTGCCACGTAGTTCGTTGGCGATATTCCAAAGCGTGGTGCCTAGTTTATTTAAGTCTTGTTCAGTCATGTTTTTTTATTGTCCTTCTTCACCTTATCGGGTGGAGTGAGTTGATCAGCGATTTTAGTCAATTGCTCTAAATGCTCATCTGCATTAATCGCGTCATTTTTTAAGCGTTGTTGCTGAAATTTTTCGTATTCCTGTTCGGCAATCTGCTTTGCCAATTGATGGGATATTTTGCCTGCGTGATTAAGAATATCGCGATCATTTAAGGTTAAAAAACCATTCAGCTTTGTCATCCAGTCACTCATAGACATAGCAATGCGGCGCATGGCCTGACCTTCGGCAAACACCAAATACTGCTCAACCAAATTATTCAGTGCTTGCAGTTCGTTTTCATTGAGATAGTTTTTAGCATTCACCACATCTTGCTTGCGCACTTTTTCACCGCGCCAGTTGCTTAAGCCCATATTGGTGGCTTCACTGTCGGCTCGATGATGAATAATTTCGGCAGCGGTTTGCCCGGTAATGGCCCAATGTATTTTATTTTGCACGGTTTTAAAAAACGCAATACTGCTGTCCAGAGTGGGGTCATAATCCATACTGGTGGCGTAAATATCGGTAATTTTCTGGTAGAAACGTTTTTCACTGGTGCGAATATCCTGAATACGGCGCGTCAGCTCTTCAAAGTAATCAAAAGGCTGGTCAGGGTTTTTCAGGCGCTCATCATCCAGCACAAAGCCTTTCACAATATACTCACGTAAGCGCTGAGTAGCCCACTGGCGAAAACGGGTGGCGGTATGGCTTTGCACACGATAACCCACCGAGATAATCGCATCCAGATTATAGTGTTTAGTACGGTATTGCTTGCCATCGGCGGCAGTTGTAAAGAAATCCTTTACCACTGAATTCTCACCAAGCTCTTGTTCTGCAAAGATATTTTTCAAGTGCTGGCCAATATTCTGCTTGCTGGAGCTAAACAATTCGGCCAACAATGCCTGCGAGAGCCAAACTGTCTCATCAATAAAACGCACATCCAACTTGGTTTGACCGTCTTCGCTTTGGTAGATAATAAATTGTGAAGGGTTTGAATCCGTCATGCTTAGCTTTCCTCAGCAGTTTGTTCTGGTTGCGCGGGAAACAGTTCGGGATTGAATCGGTAATTGGTCATAAAATCATTGAGTATTTTCTTAAAGTACTGCTTATTCTCTTCCAGCATTTCCATAGGCTCAAATAGTGCGTAATTGCCATGGCTTAATACATTAATCATGCGGGCATGGACAATACCTTCTGGGTCATCATTATCTTGTTTGATGCAAGCTGAAAAGTTTTTAAAACCATGAAAGATGGCTGTTTTTTCTAAAACATTACGCAACACATTAAAATGATAGGTATATAGATTACCAGACTCTGCTGCCTCATATAGTTGCTTTAACAGCGCAACATGATGAAAAAATGGCGTACTATTTGTGTAACGTAATTTATAGTGATTGGTACTTTTATCCACGCTTAAAAAATATGGCTGGAGTGGATTTCTCCTCCCTTTTTCACTCAACTCGTTCCACATCACATTAAAAAACAAGGTGTGATGCGATGACAATACCACTTTCACCTCATTGTCTTTATCCTTCAATAATTGTGCTAAATGGCTAGCCACTGCAATGGCGTTATTATCATCCAATGAAGATATGGGGTCATCAATATAAATATATTTCACCCAATCATAAGCTTCTTGCTTATCAATCGCGAGCTGTGCTACGGCGAGAAAAAAACACCAAACAAAAATATTTTCCTCCCCTCTGGAAATTTTAATATACTCTACCGTTTCGCTGGTTTCACCGTTACTCACTTCCCGCTCAAACTTAACTGTCCAATTGTCAGTATCAATTTTAAAATCAAAATCTGCATAACGATGCAATAGTGGGCGGATACGATTATCCATTTCCAGTTCTTGCAGGCCTGCAAAAAATCGAGAATCTGAATTGAGTTTCAATACCCTTTGGGTGTCGTTATCCAAATCGTTATCCCAACTAAATAAATCTTCGGTAAAGGCGTTAAAATACAGGGTATCAATACCGCCGTTGTTTTTACCCACATCCTTGAAGCCCATGGATAAACGCGTTTTTCCTGTGCCGTTATAGGCAAACAGCAACAGGTATTTTTTATCTTCTAATTTCTCACGTAAATGTGTCGCCAATGCGTCTAAATTGGCAAAATCAGTGATTGGGTTACTCATCCATCCGCCTCATCAACAGAAGGGAAAAGTTTCTGCACCAGGCCTTTTTTATGGGTTTTGAGTGACTCGATTTTTTGGGCTTGGGTGGTGATTAGATCATCGATAGAAGACAAGCAGTTGGCGATTTTTTGTTGTTCGTCCTTATCAGCAGGAAATCGAATTAAAAAATCTTTAAGGTCTGCTGTATCCAACTTCCCTGCACCGATTCCCGTTTTAGTAACAGCGCTCAAAAGCCGCCATTCAACAGCCACTAATAAATGCAATAAAAACCTTTCGACTATATTTAATCTAAGAGTTAGAGCTTTAACATCTTGGTTAAATGACACTTCATTTTCTGTAATTCCAAGAGGGATTCGTTTGTGTAACATACTCCCACGAACCAATAGTAACAACGTCCCTTTGGGCACTGTACGCGCTCCATCCTGTATAGCCAATTTAGTAATATTTTTATCAGAGCTATTAATACATGTACTATGCATTGAAGCGGCACTGATCCAAGGAATTTCACCATCCCAATATTCAGGCACATCTTTTGAGGGTGTACCTCCAGAGGAAAAACCTGTTACTTCTCCAAGCTTCACTTCTTCCCACTCCCCCGCATCCCGAAACGCAGGAAAGCGCCGTTTGGGGACGGTTTCGCCTTCGGCGGGAAATAACTGCTGCATCAGGCCTTTTTTATGGGTTTTGAGTGCGTCGTGTTTTTGGGTGTATGCGGTGATTAGGTCGTCGATGGAAGAAAGGCAATCGGCGATTTTTTGTTGTTCTTCAATTTCGGGGGGTAAAGGTATAGGCAATAGAGAGTACTCATTGCCATTTACCCCTGGTTGCCCACTGCGAGCTGAAGTTAATTTAACCCAACGCCAGTATTGTTCAGTAGAGAGAAATTGAAAAAGTAACTCAGAGTTTAATTTCTTAATATTCGGTTTTATACGGATCAAAAAACCAGCAAAAACAAGCTTTCCATCTTTTGCCCTGTACTTATAAGCCTTGCCAACACTTGCGCCTGTTCTTGCTAGTACAATATCGCCTTCATCTAGATAATTTTCATCAGTTACATCTTTAGCAACAGAAACTTTTTGATCTTGTCGGATCTTGCCATCTTCGGAAATATCTGTTATTCGAAGATATGTTGGCAAATTGTCAGAGTAAGGAACTGCGGGTGCATTAATTCCATATTCGGGGTGTCTTGAAAGGCATTGGCCCAATTTGTACTTCGTCCACTCCCCTGCATCCAAAAACTCAGGGAACCGCAATTCAGGCACCAATGCCTTTTCGGTTGGCTTACTCATTCGCCGCTAACCCCGAAATATCATGCCCCTGGACGAGCTTATACAACAGCGGCATCAACTCTTTCATAAGTGCAAGTTCATTTATTCGCCTTACTTTCCAATCTAGTCTTAAGGGTTCTAATAAATCAGTTAGCGGTTCGCCGTCGAAGATCATGCGTTTTATTGTCCTTCCAAGCTATCAGGATTTTTAAGGGCTTTCTTTTCTGCTGAGGCTAAACGACGTTCGATCTTTTTAACATCTTCTGCCGGTGGCAGGCTTTCTGGGCGAATGCCTCGATTCAATAATGTTTCTCGAACCGCCTTATTATTGGTGACATGCTCATTTGATATTTGCGCTTCACCGTCCATATTTTTTTCTCGTGCATTATGAATCGTGATTTCGGTCGCGAAATCTTTGGCCTTTAAAATAATGGTTGGGGAAAAATCTGCCAGTGGCCGATTGGCTGGCACCTGCCAGTGTGCTTTCATGGCTTTGGTATTTTTAGCAAACAAGGCTTGATCGCCTTTGCTGCGTATTAAAGCAAAGTTTTTATTGCCACCGGTTTGCTCATAAATGACATCTGATAGTTCTTTTTCGGTGAGGGATAATTTTTTACGTGCAGATACCCGCTCTGTTTCAAGTAACCTTTGTTCTATTAACTCTGCCTTGCGGGTTTGCATGGCAAAGTAGGTTTGTGCAAAT
>NVUB02000071.1 GCA_002401775.2 Ectothiorhodospiraceae bacterium | reverse complement strand
TGGTGCGATTCGTTGCAATAGAATGACTATTACGCCTCATCGCGCCTCGCCTAAAGCGCCTACATTTGGTGCCAGCACGAAAAATGCCTCAGAATCACGCTTACTCAGGTAATTGAGAACGGCCCCTAGCAATGTTCCTGTTAAGACTCACCAAAACTCTGGAAGAATACGCGGTTAACTATGCCATCGTTGGGGGCTATGCCGTAGCCTTGCATGGTGCCGTTCGCGGCACAGTCGATGTCGATATTGTTATCCCCCTAAAACAAAGCGCCTTTCTAAAGGTCGAGCAGGCACTTACCGCGCTGGGCTTACAATCACGCTTACCCGTCTCTGCAAAGGATGTTTTTCTTTTTCGCGAAGAATACATCCGTAATAAAAACCTCATCGCCGGGTCCTTTAGCAACCCCGATAATCCTACTGAAATCGTTGACGTCATCATCACAGAAGATCTCAACAATATGAAACCTGTCGTAAAAAACCTCATGGGGAACAACATAAAAGTGGCCGACATAGCCAGCCTGATTGCGATGAAAACACGCAGCGGCCGACCACAAGATATAGAAGATGTTAAGGCGCTAAAAGCACAACAGTTGAGGAAATCATAATGCGGCCCGTACAGTATTTTTCAGATAAATACTTGCAACAATGCAAAACCATGACGACCGATCAGATCGTTGAGTTTCTCGAAGCCTTTCGATTAATGCAGCAACCAACCGAAAAAACCAAAGCCATCAGCCTGAAAATTCCTGAGTCCTTGTTAACGGCTTTTCGTCACAAATGCGAACTGAATAACGTAAAATACCAGACGCAGATAAAAGTGTTAATGAAACAATGGGTATAAAGCGTAAACCCTCAAATACCTCACCGTCATGCCGGGCTTGGCCCGGTATCCAGAGACTCTATACCCATTCAAAAGCGCTGGATCCCGGCTAAAAACATGCCGGGAAGACGGACTGTAGTCATCGCATCACCGTCACGTTGGGCACGTCGCTGAAGCTCCTTTGCCCAACCTACAAATACGGCCTCTACACCTCGTTCCCATGCTCTGCGTGGGAATGCATACATTGGGTGATTTTACATAATGAGATATGGATTCCCACGGAGGATCGTGGGAGTCCATAATCAAAAGGATAAACTCTCGCCAAGCCGCAAAGCACGCAAAGGAGAGAACGAGGCTTTACCTCTTAGCGTGCTTTGCGCCTTTGCGCCTTTGCGAGAGTCAGGTAGGTTGGGCAAAGCGTAGCGTGCCCAACAGTCACCGCATCATGTTGGCACCTAGGAGCAGTCAGCCACTCCTGTCATTCTTATTAATGCCTCAAGAACAACGGCCAGACTGACATTTTAGTCATCCTTATTCCCGACGCCAGGTCGTCCCACCCCCACCATCTTCCAGCACAATACCCTGGGCCGCTAATTCATCGCGAATTCGGTCAGAGCCAGCCCAGTCTTTATTGGCACGTGCTTCCAGGCGCTCAGCAATCAATGCATCAATGGCATCGACCGAAAAGCCTTTCGCACCCGCCGCTTCGCCCTGCGCCCCTTGTAAAAAAGCATCAGGGTCACGTTCCAACAACCCCAAGTAGCCCGCCAGCCGCTTCAGTATACTGGCCAATTTAGACGCCGTCGAAGGGTCACTGTCTCGCTCACGATTAATTTCACAAGCCAACACAAACAAGGCAGCTACCGCTTTCGGGGTATTAAAGTCATCGTCCATAGCGGCGGTAAAATGCTTCTCGAACTCAGCATCCTCTGCCCCATCATTAATATCCAGTCCCCGTAACGCCGTATAAAGCGTCGTTAACGCCGCTTTACCCTCATCCAGATGCTTATCAGAGTAGTTCAGCGGGCTGCGGTAATGGCTATTGAGAATAAAAAACCGTACAACTTCAGGGTCATATTGCTTCAACACTTCACGAATGGTGAAAAAATTACCCAGTGACTTAGACATTTTTTCTTCATCAAGGCGCACAAAACCATTGTGCATCCACACATTCACAAACTTCTCGCCGGTCGCAGCCTCGCTTTGGGCAATTTCATTTTCATGGTGCGGAAATTGTAAATCCAGACCTCCGCCATGAATATCAAAATGATTACCTAGGCAGCTGGTCGACATCGCCGAACATTCTATGTGCCAACCAGGCCGACCCTCACCCCAGGGTGAGGGCCAGGACGTACCCTCTTCAGGTTTGGCCATTTTCCACAACACGAAATCCAGCGGGTCATCCTTGGCCTCGACGACTTCCACGCGCGCGCCAGAGCGTAAATCTTCGGTATTTTTGCCCGAAAGTTTACCGTAACCCTCAAAGCTGGAAACATCGTAATAGACATCCCCGCCATCCGCCCCCTGGTAAGCAGAGCCTTTGTCTACCAGCGTCTGGATCATCTCAACAATCTCATCCATATGTTGAGTGGCACGAGGCTCAGAATCTGGCCGTCGAATACCCAGCGCATCCGCATCGACATTCATCTCATCAATAAACCGTTGGGTTAGTGTGGGTATAGATTCCCCGTTTTCCTTGGCGCGCTTGATTATATTGTCATCAATGTCAGTAATGTTTCGCACGTAAGTCACGCATTTTTCCCCGTAAACCTTGCGCAAATAACGGTTCACCACATCAAATACCACCAAAACACGCGCATGGCCGAGGTGGCAATAGTCATAAACCGTCATGCCACATACGTACAGACGCACGTTCGTGGGGTCGATGGGCGTAAAAAGTTCTTTTTGCTTATTGAGGTTGTTGTGAATCTTGAGCATGATCGAGTCTACGGTACCTGATAATTTCGTTACTGGCCGTCAATGGTAGCGAAATCCTTCCCTGACTACAAAAAGACTCGAAAAACGCATGAGCAGAGCTAACGCTTTCTCGAATGCCGCAAACCCGTTAAACTTGCCAATCTTAATTTCCATGTAAGTTTATAGCCAAAGACTTACACAAAAAATTAAATAGAGAAGCACCGGCCAATGGATTCGCGGAGAGCGCGACCTTTGCCGAGCGAATGCCGAATGAATGCCGAATAAACGTCGAATAAATGCCAAATAATAATATGCCCCAAACTCGTCATTTGAACATTACCCACTTTAGAGGATTTTACTGCATGAAAGCCCTGACACCACTTGCCCTGCTCTGCGCACTGTTCGTTTTTAGTCTCAGCCCAGCCAGCGCCGAAGACATGCACCCCCGGGTTCGCATAGCCACCTCGTTAGGTGACATTGTGCTGGAACTCGATGCTGAAAAAGCCCCCAAAAGTGTCGAAAACTTCCTGACCTACGTTCAGGATGGCTACTATAATGGCACCATCTTCCACCGCGTTATCGACGGCTTCATGGCACAAGGTGGTGGCTTCACCCAGGATTTCCAAAAAAAGAAAGTCCGCTCCCCCATCGAAAATGAAGCGAATAATGGCCTGAAAAACCTCAATGGCACCGTCGCTATGGCTCGCACCAACGCCCCTCACTCAGCCACAGCGCAATTTTTCATTAACATCGCCGACAACGGATTCCTCGACCATCGTTCACCTTCACCCCGAGGTTGGGGCTACGCCGTCTTTGGTAAAGTCGTTGAAGGGATGGACGTCGTGGAAAAAATACGCCGCACCCCCACCGGCAGTGGCGGTCAGTTCCGTAAAGATGTACCGGCCACCCCCATCATCATCGAAACCGTTGTATTAATTGGCGACATGCCAGCAGCACCCATGCCTACCCTGCAATAAACAACGGCTTACTAATGAACCCATAGAAAAGGATACCTTATATTCAGAAACGGCAGACAAGCCTACAGGAAGGGTTTTATGGCTTCTCTGATGCACGTATCCTTTTCTTGTGTTGCAATGTAATAGCAATACGTTTAATGACTCATTAACTATCGTCACGAACACTATCATCACCAACAGAACGCAAGGACAACACCATGATCCGCATAACCACCACAATGGGTAACATCGATATCGAACTAGACTTCGACAAAGCCCCCAAAAGCGCTGCCAACTTTGAGCAATATGTAAAAGACGGCCACTTCGACGGCACTATTTTCCATCGCGTCATCAACAACTTCATGATTCAGGGCGGCGGCATGTTGCCCGACATGTCCCAGAAAGAAACTCGCGCGACCATCGAAAATGAAGCTGACAACGGATTGAAAAACATCAAAGGCACCTTGGCCATGGCGCGGACCAACGACCCGCACTCGGCGTCTTCACAGTTTTTTATTAATATAGCCGACAATGCCTTTCTTGATCACACCTCGCCCTCATCACAAGGCTGGGGTTATGCCGTCTTTGGTAAAGTTGTCGACGGAATGGATGTTGTGGAAACAATGAAAGAAGTCACCACCACTTCACGTGCTGGCCATCAAGACGTACCTACCGACGATATTATTATTGAAAAAATGGAAATCATGGAAGCCGAGTAAAACGTCTACCGCACATTCCGTGAGGATCAAGGCAGAAAGAATGCCTCAACGTAAACTGTATAAGCATAAACAATGAGCATTCTATTCATATCTGACCTGCACCTCACGGAACAGCGCCCAAACATCATCGCGTTATTCCAACAATTTTTACGCGAAGAAGCCGCTCAGGCCGAGGCGCTTTATATTCTCGGCGATCTTTTTGAAGCCTGGCTGGGGGATGATGCCGTAACACCCGATATGCAAACAATATTGGACGGGCTCGCACAATTAACCGCTGCTAATGTTCCCGTGTATGTCATGGTGGGAAACCGAGACTTTCTACTCGGTGAACCGTTTGAAAAAAACACCGGTTGCAAACTCATACCCGACCCAAGCATCATCAACCTCTACGGTACCGACACATTATTAATGCACGGAGACACACTCTGCACTGATGATGTCGACTACCAGAAATTCAGAATTCAAGTTCGAGACCCCGCTTGGCAAAAAGCCTTCCTGGCAAAAACTCTGGAAGAACGCACCACCATCGGCCGGGATGCTCGTGCCCAAAGCAAAGCCCGCACACAAACCATTGCCGAAGAGATAATGGACGTCAACGCAACAGCGGTGAATGAAGCCTTTAGACAACACGGTGTCACACAACTCGTACACGGGCACACACACCGCCCCGCCACCCATCAACTCACCGTCGATAACACTGCTGTTACTCGCATTGTGTTAGGTGATTGGTATGACCAGACGAGCATATTACGTGTAACCGCAGAAGGAATGGCGCTTACTGCCAAGGTGACATAAATTAGGTTAGTGCTGTCCCGCTCACTTATTATCGCCTTGCCGGGCTAGATCCGGCATCCAGAGTGTCGTTGAGCCTACTGGATTCCGGGTCAAGCCCTGAATGACGAAAGAGAAGGACATATTTTCTCTCAGATAATATCCTGATATTTTTCTGGAAACGTTGATGCGGCATCTTTCATCAATAATTCCATTCCTGCCACACAGCCATTGCATAACTATCTCATAACTATCTCATAACTACCTCATAACTACCTCATAACTACCTCACTCATCACTACAGATAACCCTAGTGCCACCGAATAGTTAACATCCGGAATCAGCGCTTAATATTGCCCAATGATTAATAATTTGTTCGGTCATTTTTAAAGCGCCAAAGTTATAGTTCAACAATTCAGACCGGGAAAGATACAATGTTTCCGCAAGTTCATGATTCGTTGCCAAACAGCCCTCCGCCACCACCTCAAAAGCAATAATAAGTTGATTCTTCTCAAAAAAAGAATAATGGCCCAGACAGCGAGTGACCGTACCCTCTAAACCCAGTTCTTCAGAAACTTCACGGTTGACAGCATCTTCGGGTTTTTCACCCGCTTCTAAATAACCGGCAATAAGCGAAAACACACCCTTCGGCCATTCCGCATTTCTCGCAATGAGATAGTTGTTATTATGTATGACTAATGCCGCAACAACCGGAACCGGGTTGTTCCAGTGAACAAAGTGGCAGCAACTATCAGAACACACAAAACGAGTTGAACCATCAACAAACTTAGCAACGGTATTGTTACCGCATTCGGGGCAATAGTTCACTTAATGGTGGCCTTTAATGACAATCATTGTAAATCACAGCAGGTATTTGACGTATTCAGTCGTGTAAATACATTTTCAGAGGTTCCCAATATTTATCATTCCAGCCAATTTCCAAATGCTCCGCAGGAAACCCCGTATGATCAAAAATTAAAGTGGTTTCAGAATCACCTGTTGAGGGTTTGCATTAATCGTCACTTCTTGATGGATAGTATTTTCCATAACCTTCCCGCCCATAACGATGATCCTTATTTTTACGGTTATTGAAACGTCATCTTTACAACATAACGTTAACTATTCAATAAAAATAGGGATAAATGGACAGGTTTTCAACCAGAACTGTAATGCGCATTACTGCATAATTGGGCGATTAAGCTTACCTACAATCTGGCGACTAACACTGAGTTTTCAAGCTTTGGGATCTCAACGCCTGAACCGTAGTCAAAACTTACTCGAAACTGATCACCCACATTTGCATCAATTGGCTGTTTAATGGGCAAAATCAAATTCTGATTCAGCCAATCAATCGTCGATTCTTCTTTAAGATTGATAGCCAGAATATTTTTAGTGATGAACCTAAGCGCATTAAAACAGCCCTCCTCTCCAATGGTAATTACCCCCTCGAAGCGAAAAGAAGTCGGGAAATCGGACTGGTACTCGACAACCTCGTAGGTTATCGCCGTTCCACGAGACAAAAAACGTGGGGAAGGAGCAACCGGCGATTCAAACAGCGTAATTGGTGCCTGGTATTCCTGAAAAGCATAATCGGCATAAATAGGCTCAACGGCGAGAATCGTCGCCTCAGGAATAAAGACCGGCATTTTATCGCCAAATTTTTCCCGGTATCGTTTCTTAAAGGATTGAATAATCTCAAGCTGTTTCTCACGTAACAGTGCAGAATGCAACATCTCGCAGATAACCACATCCACCGGCTCCGGTGGAAGATATGTCATCGCATTCCCCAAGACAATTTCGACCTTATCCCCACAGCCATTCTCAACTAGCAAAGACCTAGCACGAGCAACCAGTTCAGGCTGGCGCTCAACACCGTAGACACGCGCCGCTTTCTGAGCAGCGAAAAAAGACAGAATGCCCGTCCCCGCACCCAATTCAAGTACCGTTCCACCGGAAGGGACCAAGAAATCGATAGCCGATTTAAACCCCGTCATTCGGGCCTCATCATCCAACATCTGGTAATGGTAATGAATCGGAATATACTGCCCAAGCAGCTTTTCATCGTCGACAATCAAATCATTATTCATACTGGTACCTGTTGAACACATCATGGGTTATACGTAGCCTAACCAAGCCTAACCAACAGTAACGCTACCAGATTCAGGAAAATAAATTATCACGATACAATAATTTATTGTGGCCCTGACAAATTGCAATTTTATACAGACATTTTTCTTTCTAATACTGCTTAACTAATGCTGTTTAACTAATGTTGTTTAACTAATGCTTCGCAGCGAATGCTTCCTACTACTGAATGGTAAAAAAGGATATCCCGTGGTGAGTATTATGACGAACATTTAACATTCAGTAATACTGACAGCCAGCCCACCTAATGATGTTTCCTTGAACTTAACCGACATCTCAGCACCGGTTTGTTTCATTGCCGCAATGCAGCCATCCAACGGCATAAAATGCTCACCTGTACCCCGAATAGCCAGAGAAGTCGCCGCATATGCCTTGATAGCACCAAAACCATTCCGCTCAATACAAGGCACTTGCACTAGCCCGTGAACCGGATCACACGTCATACCAAGATGATGTTCAAGGGCAATTTCAGCGGCATGTTCAACTTGTTGAGCAGAGCCTCCACGCACCGCACATAAACCCGCAGCGGCCATAGCAGCCGCAGACCCCACCTCCCCCTGGCACCCAACCTCAGCACCAGAAATTGAACTGAGATGCTTGATCAAACCACCCACCGCACTCGCCGTTAACAAAAATTGTCGCGCTTGCGAGACAGTTCCACCCTCATGAAACATAAAATAATACAGCACCGCAGGAATAACCCCGGCAGCACCATTAGTCGGCGCCGTAACGACCATATGGCCTGCCGCATTTTCCTCGTTTACGGCCATCGCATAAGCACATAACCAATCGTTGACATCCGTTTTATCCGGTTGCGCTTGAAGTTGCAGGAATAACTTTTTCGCACGGCGAGCGATATCCAAACCACCCGGCAAAATACCGTCTGTATCCAAGCCTCTTTCTAAGCACCGCTTCATTGAATCCCATATGACATCCAGGCCTTCATCCAAAACCTGCGCAGAAATAAGCGTTGTTTCATTCACACGCTTCATATCGGCAATAGACAATGCACTCTCAACCGACATATCCAACATCGATTTCGCCGAATCAAACCCATAGGGAAACAAAGACACTTGCTCCATCTTCAGCGGAGCAACCAATTGCTTGATTTCAGAAATGGTACTGACAAACCCCCCACCAATTGAAAAGTAAGTCTCAGAAACCAGTAATTCCGAATCTGCATCGAACAATTCGAAAATCATGCCATTAGGATGTTCAGGAAGGGGCGGTCCAACATCAAAAATAATATCCTTACTGGCGGTAAACAGAGCGTGGCATGTTCCTGCTATTAACAGTGAATCGTTTGTCCAGATTTCCTTCACCAGAGAATCTACATCCTGATCAGCCACCGCAATTGGCGTATAACCGTGCAGGCCAAGTGCCACCGCACGATCAGTCGCGTGACCTCGCCCCGTAGCGGACAAAGAGCCCTTAAGCGTACAGCGTATCGATAATGTTTGAGAGGTATCAGAAGCCAGACAATAGCCCCTAACAAGGTCAATAAATTCTCTCGCAGCCAACATGGGCCCCATAGTATGAGAACTAGAGGGACCAACACCTACTTTAAAAAGTTCAAGAGCACTGATAAACATAAGGGTTTCTATAGACTCCACATTTCAGTAAGACATAATGACAAGTACAGGTACAAAACACCTAAAAAAGCATTTAGTTCAATTTAGTCAAGAGCACATTTTATTGGGGCGATAGAGCCTGAAAACGTCAGTACTTACCCCATCTCTCAGCCCATTTTCCATTATGCTCTTTTTCACAATTTTCTTCAGTGTCATATAAAACGTGAGCAGTTATATCCTTAACATTAACCCCAATATCAGTAAGATTTTCATGAACGAGAGCCATCAAATGATCACCATTACCTTTTTCTAAAAAAGCAGAGAGGCTTTCATTCGTATTAAAAACACAAATCACCTTTAAACTGTTAGGAAAATTGGAATAATTAACAAGGTGAGTCAACCATTGAAAACCGTCAATCTCAATTAAGGCTTTATCACAAACATTTGTTAATGCAATCCTAATCTGATTATCTATTTTCTTGTCAGTTTTACGCATTATTGAATCATACTTTTATTTGAACGCAACATATACATTCAATATTTACACTCCAGTCCACTTTATTCGCACTTTATTAGCATAAATGTCCACTTTATTGTTGCTTCCATCAATCGCTCTTCGTAATCTTTTCCACTACATTTGAACATCAAAAGAATGATTCAATTATTTCCCCTTCTCTAAAATTCACTATGGGTAAATTCATAAATATGTTAATTTTAATACTGAGAGTGTGCCAAACCTGTTTTAGAACTCCCTAAAAACCAGGTTATATTTTATCCGCATCGAGATAGAGACAACCTACTAACCTTCCGGCTTGGCCGCGACAAACAACACTCATCAAACACGTGTCTTAACGTCTCTTTAGCTTTAGTTTCTAATATACTTCCGTGCGACACAATCACCCTATCAATATCAAATTCCAAAATTATTGATATTGAATGTTTCAATGCATCTGGGTCGGTTATCATTGATTTCATTAATCGTGTCGGCCCGAAAGAATTCAATGCCCCATTAAGTTTGAAGAATATTTTTGACCAAAGTGAAATATCATTTCCAATATTAAATGCCATATCAGTCAATATCAGCGTATTGCTTTCGGTATGAATAAAGGCATATTCATTTACTTTTGGAACACCTTCAACTTTAACGATTTCAATTTTTTCATTGGTGGTTTTCTCAATTAATATTGACATTGGAAGCCCCACATCATTCCCACTACCTGAATTCATAGCCGTGTAATATTCAGCTTCTGGAAATTCTGACAACCATTCATCAACAAATAGTCCATGGAAATTATTGGGGGTCACTATGTAAGATACAACCCCCAACGCCCTTACCCCGTCAACCACCTCACTATCTAACTTTATTGGAGAATGAAGTAACAGCCTACCACCCGATAATCGAACAATTGTCATTCTATTTCCGAATTCAGCACCAAACAATGTAAACGCGGTTTCATATACCCAGATATTTGTATCAAGTTTTTTCATACGTCCCTCCGTGGAATTGTTGAAATAAAACCAACCGATGTTATTATACTGCCAAAAACATGCCAAAAAACAGACATCCCTTTACTGCTTTACTACACTGTTATATTGCTTCTCGTTAATGCAACATTTCATGAGTAAGCCTATCGCGACCATTCCAGTAACTACATTTTTGGCAAGGTTCACCTTCTGGATAATCAATTCCTTCTTCATGAGGGCAGCCCATAATTTTATCCGTCATGCTAATAGTACTAACCTCATTTTCTTCAATGAAGGCAAGTACCTCGCCTAATATTTTTTCCGATTTTCTTACATCATTTTCTGAAAACCACTTCTCCATTGGCTCAGCTTCAGCACCATCATATTTTATAATTGCACAAACAAGTTTGGTGGCAACCACGTTTGTTGGGCCATAATAGGCTACCGTAGCAATTGGATAACCCTTGTTACCTTTTCTTACTTTTTTGTTAAGTGACTTTTTATATTTACCTTGTGCCATGATCTTTCCCACTAATTTTTTATTACATCATAATAATTGAGTCTAACGGCGTAGCATTTTTTCTGCGTATGAGCTGGGCTCGCAACCCTACGCTTTCAACTCATTTGTTAGCTGTTTTCTCAAGCGCGCCCTTCAAGGAGAAATACACGAAGCTCCCGCTCTCCTCGCATAACGTACGGAATATAGACCTTGTCACTTTCTACACGAAAAAAAATTCTACATGGCCCAACTACGACTTCTCGATAACGTGTTTTTCTCTCAAGCTCTGGAGAGAAGCGGCCAGACGCGGGATGCTGCTCTAAACTTTCTACAGCTGAAAAGACTACCTGAACTAAATGTGCAGCTGCATCATAATTATCTAGTGCGATATACTCAGCTATTTCATTAAGGTCTGATAATGCAGGCTCTGTCCATATTACTTGAGCCACTTAGCCATTGCCTTTTTAGCTTCTTTTTGAGTCAACGTTCGTCCTTCTTGAATTGCGCGCTCACCTCGGGATAACCCCTCTAGAAGACGCATTCTATCTTGCATTAACTCATAATCATCAACATCAACAAGATAAGCTGAAGGCTTGCCGTACTCAGTAATTAAGATAGGCTCTTTGGATTCATGCAACTCAGCCAATATTTTGGTCGTTTGCCGCTTTAGTGTTGTAACAAGTTCAATTTTCATAAAGTGACACTATACTATCACTCTCATTTTATCAAGATAGAAAGCGAAATCTCGCCAAACAACCCGGGTAGGTCAGACTCTTCTGCTAAAGCTTAACGAAAGCTTAACGAGACACCCATAGCTTAACAAGTTAGCTTAACGAGCAGCTTAACGAGCAGCTTAACGAGACACCCATGATAAGACTCCCCCCCCCCACAAAGGACACAAAAGTGTAACGAAAATGGATAAATATTTTTTAGTAGTGCCTCTCTTTTGATGGGTGTCCAGTTTACTGTTGTTAATCATTAGGCGATCACTGGCAACACTGCTTCCAGTGCCGCAACAGGAAACTCCAAACGAAGGCCTACAGATAACACCACCGTAACGGAAGCAGAAGCAGCCCCAACAACATTCACGGGAATAAAGGTAGCGCGTGTCTTAGGCTTTGCACCGATCTTTAATCGTTTGCGCCAATAACCGAAATTGGCCACCCGTAAATCCTTCTGCTGACAGTATTGTTTTTGAGAGAGCTTGCCCTGCTGCCACGCGTTAATATGTTGCTGCCAAAACTCACATTTTTAATCTGGAGTCATGCTGTCTTACTTTTTATGAGAGAAAATAGTACAGTATCAGCGTGGATGTTGGGATGTTAGATGGGGTTTATTGAGCGCTTACGAACTCAGTTGACCATAATACAGAACGAAGCGGCGTATTATCGGCATTCAATCGTGTACCTTGTTAGGCTTTTATTCGTTCCGTCATCACTTAGGTTTTATTGTTCCGATTCCCCCATGGATCGATACTCTTTCCCGAACGCTGCGCCTCCCACTCAACTGAGTTATTTTCACGCTTTTCGCGCAATATCTTAGCATCATCTAAACTCAGCTCTTTAGGATTCACTGGTACTTGATCTTCTGGAATAACACGCTCTCTTGGCGGTATTAAAAACTGATCAGAAGAGACCTTGGGTAAATTTTTAAACTCATACAAATAAAAGGCTTCAACTTTTATGCGCGCCCAATCCGTTTTCTTTAGAAACTTCACACTCGATTCAATGCTTGGGTTAGTCTTAAAGCAATTTATATTTAAATAAGCAAAGAGTATCTCAAAGCCATACTGATCTACTATTTCAATCAACAAGTTTTTCAATCCAACACTGTGCAGAGGGTTGTTCTTATATTTTATTTCGTTGCTCATATTAGTTTCATCTCAGAGGAAATATTTTGCGATATTATAACTGTAACATCGTTGATATAATGTAGCGCCCAAATTATTCTATGGCACAAACAGGTAACCTAGGTAACCGGACATCCATCTTACGTATTGACATCAAATTTAATTAAGCACGGTATCCTTGGGTAATGGAATCTAAAGTGGTTAAAGGAGTTAACCGTGCCAAAACCCCGCTATGCTCAAGTCTCGCTTGAGGCTACCCCCTACTATCACTGTGTTTCACGCTGCGTTCGTCGCGCTTACCTGTGTG
>NVUB02000070.1 GCA_002401775.2 Ectothiorhodospiraceae bacterium | reverse complement strand
TCATGCCGAACAGCTTAAACAGGCACTTCGAAGTGAGTTACCCCAATCAAGTTTGGGTGGGTGATATAACGGAAATTAAGACCCGGCAAGGAAAGCTTTATTTGGCAGCCTATGTTGACCTCTATTCGCGAAAGGTCGTTGGGTTTGCCACTGCGCCTCATATGCGTTCTGAATTAACCGAACTCGCTTTGCAGCGCGCATTGTGGGGCCGTAAACCGCCTAAGAGACTGATGGTGCATACTGATCAAGGCAGTCAATTTATCAGTAATAATTATCGTAAGATACTGAGGGCATGGCACTTAAAGCAAAGCATGAGTCGACGAGGAAACTGTTGGGACAACGCCGTAATTGAAAGCTTTTTCAAAACATTCAAGGTAGAAACAATTTATCAGCATTCTCGATTGATTGAGATGCTTGAAATGAAATGGTTAGTCGCCGAATTTATTGGGCACTACAATCATGATCACCCCCACAGCTTCAACAAGTATTTATCACCTGTCAAGTTTGAGCAATTGAGGATTGATCAGGTGAAGGAAATTGAAAAGAGTCTAGGTACGAAATAGTGTTGCCATTCCAATTGGCCCAAAAATGGCCACTTCTGCAATTGGCCAACTCAAAGCCAAATTACCGGAAACTGAGTGGCAAGCAGTGTTAAGTGTGCGAGCCTTGCTACCTGACTGGTTAGCCAAGTCAGTAAGTCAGGCTGAAAACGATGTCTGACAAGAGGCAAAATATAAATCTGCATTCTTTGTCGAAAAAGATTCCGCCGGAAATAAGATTGACTACTTCGCTGACACCTGCGGCAACTAACAACTTATTCCAACAGGAGACTCACTACTCACGCTTGAGAATGATTACACAGCTATATTGGAAGACGGCTTACTAGCACTTCACCAGCCCAACTTTTCTGAAATTCTCGAACAGTGTCTTGCCATACAAGATGAGGCTAATAAACTCGCTGAACGCCGAGGTGTTTTTGGTGGATAATTAATCCATCGGGCTGATACAACCACGCAATATTTGGCTAGAGGTAACATTAACGTCCTTTAACATTGTTCTTCATTATTTTCGATTGCGCGCATGATACAACATACCGACAGCGTGACCGTTTTACCTAACCCGAAGTACAACTTCGGATTACCTCCGCCACCATCGGGCTATTACCAAAAACTACATGGTCGCATTTCACTGAACTTGGATGCCGGCTTGTCAAAAGTAACGGTATATCCACATTCATGAGCCGTATTCGTATAAGCAATGATGGCATCACTAAAATCTGCGCTGCCTGATTCATAAGCCCGTAACGCCTTCCACGCTACCGCGACACTTTCCACCAGCAATCTAAATCAGACAATCTAAATCAGAGACAATCTAAATCAGACACCCAAGTTAATAAATGAAAAAAATCCGATAAAATTAATGCCAAGTATTTGATTAACATATAATTTCTAAAATTTCCTAACCTGGGTGTCCTGCTAAGCTCGGTTCATCCCCACGTATGTGGGGAACACCTACGTTGCATTCCGAGCAAAGACTACAGAGGCGGTTCATCCCCACGTATGTGGGGAACACACAATCACATTAGAAACTACCGACACCAATGCCGGTTCATCCCCACGTATGTGGGGAACACAACTATATTGGTTTTTTTTGATGGTAAAGAAACGGTTCATCCCCACGTATGTGGGGAACACTCAACTGGCGATTACCAAATATTGAGATACACCGGTTCATCCCCACGTATGTGGGGAACACATGATCTGCTCTATAGTCATCGGCTGCCCATCCGGTTCATCCCCACGTATGTGGGGAACACCTATTACCCTCTATATGAGCCTCAACATCCTCCGGTTCATCCCCACGTATGTGGGGAACACAAATAAATTAAGGCGGACGCTGTAGAGTTCCGCGGTTCATCCCCACGTATGTGGGGAACACAATAGCCTGATCTATATCGCCGTCATTCATTTCGGTTCATCCCCACGTATGTGGGGAACACTGAAATTACGCCACTAAATCCAGTTACAGCATCGGTTCATCCCCACGTATGTGGGGAACACGTACGGTGGCGATATGGGCGAATGGCATAGCGCGGTTCATCCCCACGTATGTGGGGAACACTCCTAAATGTTTAACAGCCATAGCGTAAATTTCGGTTCATCCCCACGTATGTGGGGAACACAGTGACCTGCATATGATTGAAGAAACAGATGACGGTTCATCCCCACGTATGTGGGGAACACATACCTGTATCGTTTTGCGTCACGCGCAATTTCGGTTCATCCCCACGTATGTGGGGAACACTTGTTAATTTCGGTAAGCTTTCTAACTTCAACCGGTTCATCCCCACGTATGTGGGGAACACTTCAATATCGGAATTGTCATCACAGCCTAAAACGGTTCATCCCCACGTATGTGGGGAACACTTCACCATTGAGTAATACCTCTACTGAGGAAACGGTTCATCCCCACGTATGTGGGGAACACAGGGTTGGTGGCGCAAAGAAGTAAAGTATAGGCGGTTCATCCCCACGTATGTGGGGAACACACGAGGTAAACGATTTGCGCGCATTAAATAAGCGGTTCATCCCCACGTATGTGGGGAACACCAATACCCTATCGAGGCCGTCACCACGCTGCCCGGTTCATCCCCACGTATGTGGGGAACACTTCAATATTAGGGCCAAGCGGAGCCTCTTTAACGGTTCATCCCCACGTATGTGGGGAACACTACGAGAAGTAAGAATAAGAAGCCAGATAGGACGGTTCATCCCCACGTATGTGGGGAACACTCTAAGTATACCTTATTGATCTCATTAACAAAAAATGAGGCAATAAAATCCACCAGCGTTTTTCGCGCTAATTAGAATTTGTTACCCAGACTGTTAAGGAGCGGATATTTATTTTTCGAGAGGTAGAAACGACACTAAACGCAGGCCGTCGTAGTCCACGGGTATACGGCGATTCTCTCCAAATGTCTGAAAATCAAATCCGGATTCAGTGTTAGTGGCCCAGGCCATAACAGCATTTCCGTCTTCTGCTAGCGCGGTGATTTGTTGCCAGATCATTTCCCGAACACGACGGGAGGTATTTCCCACATAAACACCCGACCGCACTTCCAGTAGCCATATAGCCAATCGGCCTCGCAGACGTGGTGGTACATTTTCAGTAACAACCATTATCATGCTCATGTTATCCGCTCCGGTGGCCGGTGTCGCCTATGGAAGAAGGTTCAGGTATGGCGGGCGGGACAGCGTCTTCGGGTGGTTTAGGCGGCTCGATGTCGCCCGCAGCGAGAACTTCTTCGATCAAAGGGATGAGCTTTTTCAACATTTTGTCGCTGCGAAAAAGATCACGGCAAGCAAGCCGTACTTCTCGGTCGGGTTTATTTGGCCTTTTGGCGGCAACCTGAAATGCCAGCGGCACGACGGTTTCAAATTTCAGGATGTCGGCAATGTCGTAAACAAAAGAAAGCGGCTTCCCGGTGTGTAAAAAACCCACAGCAGGCGCATAACCTGCGGCCAATATCGCGGCTTCTGAAATGCCATACAAACAAGAAGTAGCGGCGCTTATACACTGATTAACAACATCACCTTTTTTCCAGTCTTTTGGATCATAGCGGCGGCCGTGCCACTCCACACCATGTCGCTTGGCGAGCAGTTGGTACATTTTTCGTACACGTGCGCCTTCAATTCCGCGTAGCTGGTTTACGCTGCGGCGCGAAGGCGCGTCTTCACCAAAGCGCATCGAAAACATTTTGCGTACGACCTTGAGCCGCAGGTCTTCATCCAAGGCCAGTTTGGCTTGATAAAGTAGTCGATCACAACGTGCCCCGCCTGGCTGTCCGGAGGCATAAAGACGAACCCCGGCCTCCCCTACCCACACTATTAGCGTGCCCACAGTTGCGGCCAATTTGATTGCAGCATGGGAGATACGAGTGCCGGGCTCTAGCATAATGCAGGCGACTGAGCCTACTGGGATGTGCGTTCGCACACCACCTTTATCGACTAAAACAAATGCGCCATCAATGACATCCACTTGCCCATGTTCCAGGAAAATCATGGAAACGCGGTCTTTCATGGGGATGGGTTTGAGTGGCGGTAACATTATGCAGTTATGTGCAGAAATTCAGTTGAAACAACATTTTTATATTCTTCCCTACTTAATGAACATGAAAACTACAGGAGTCGCATTTCACTCAACTTGGATGTTTGCTTGTCAAAAGTAACGGTATATTCACATTCATGAGCCGTATTCGTATAAGCAATGATGGCATCACTAAAATCTGCGCTGCCGGATTCATAAGCCCGTAACGCCTTCCACGCCTGGACCGCGTCATCCTGCGCCAGATAACGAATAACAACATTGGTTTCAAGGCCAATCACTTACCACCTCTAGCGGCAATGGTTTTTTTCATATCAGTGGTGGAAACAGCCTTTTTTGGCGTGGGCACCATTGCTTTTAAGGAATGAATATCGCGTACTGCCCCCACCAATTGAAACGCCCCATTTTCCCTTTCAACAAACTCCACTCTATCGCCAGGGTTGACACCCAAACGCTGCCGCACAGACTTGGGAATGGTGATTTGACCTTTACTGGTTATTGTTGCTGTAGACATGTGCCCCCCATTAGCTTGCTTTAATTCCTTACATATTGGTAAACGTAAGGAATAAATGAAAGTATCATCACGCATTTATCCATCCTGTCTGTGCCCGAGGACTCGTCCATCACTACATCGGTGACGCAGACGCGCTTGAAAACTTTGGGAAACAAGGCTGGCAGGTCAAGCCGGGGAAAAGCAATAATCGGACCGGTGTCGGCGATGACCACCTTACTAAAAAGCCGCCACCTCCCGCTCCAATTCATCCTGCTCGTATCGAGCAACAGGGATTTTCAACGCGCCCAGGTGATCGTTGAATTCACTTTGCGATATACCCGCTAGCTTTGCCCAGGCTGACAACCTCGTTATTGAACAACTTGACCGCAAACGCCACCTTCACCCCTTCCCGCAGCAACGTTTCGTCAAAGGGTACCGCCACAAACACCGGCTGCCCATGCTTGGTGATCAGGGACAACTTACCGGCCTCGGCATCCCGAACCAGTTAGCCAGTGCATTCACGTAAGCCTCTGATTATAAAGGTATCCACATTAGTTTTCCGCAAACCCACTTAAATTGTGTTATCAAATGATGCACAATATTTTATGGGCGGCGCACCAATAACAGGCCGCAGCCGAAAGCCTTGGCTTCACCATGTTTAATATATCTATTCCGTACCTTCACGAATTACTACCCTTCTCTGCCCACGTTCGCGTTTATCTATCGCGTAATCCAGCGGCACATCCATTAAAGTGTCATCCCCTTCTGAAAAAGACAACACTTCCTGTTGATGGGTAAAAGCATCAAGCCCTTTACCACCTAAAAGTGTGTCACTAACTTCATCAACATTATTAAATACTCCAGCGAAAACTGGCGCACTGGGAATACAGGCTTTTCGGCCAAGCCAGATACCCCAATGGGGATCTAGCAGATCTTTTTTAAGCTCACTTGCCGCATTTTCTTTTATTTGAAGCAGAATAATAAAATCTGCATCACAGAGATATTGGCGATATGTCATTACGGCATGTTTGCTAATTTTTCCCGCTGCTGTTTTCGTATTTTCAACAGTATGAAAATCTTCGATGCGCCTTACGTTAACCTGCCAGGACTTATCACCCACAGAGCGGTTACGCGGTAATGCAATAGCCGTCATTAAACTATCCGAAACGCTTTCTAAAAAATACTTTTCTTCATCAGTACCGCGCGCCAACCCTTTGGCCGCGCAACATAATCCTAAGACTGCGCTTTTCGTTGGAAATAAGCCGGAATTTCGATAGGTGTACTCACTATTAAAACCCCATGACTGCATCACACCACTTAAGCGAAGTGCTAGTAATTTATTATTCGACATGATTAACCAACTCCGCGATAAACCCATCGATGTCTTTATCTTCTGGTATCGTAGCTCTAGCAATCTGGTGTTTATCCAATTTCCAGGTTTTGTTTAGCTGCTCTTCTTCTTTTTTTAATGCATTGATTGATGAGTCTATGACACCCTTTCCTGAACCAGTCCAGACAGGTTGTTCAAAGGCATTAATCAATTGAACCGGATGCCCTTTATCCCTAATAATTCCTAGTACATAAGCAGGACGTGTATAACCATTCATGGAATTTTTTCGACCTGAATTGGATTTCGTCATACCTGGAACTGCTTCCAATGTTGCCTGAATAAAAGTTGAAACAACTTCTTTTCGTTCATCTAATGTCATGGATGCGAGGTGTTCTTTATCCGCTAACATGCTAAGATTGAGTGCTGCAAAACGGTAATAAACCGAGGAATTGAATTCCAGAGTACCCGTCATGCCTGCACCAGATTCACCCTCTTTCTGCCAGTCATCCACCGCTGCGAAAAAATCCAATTCATTGTCAACTTTATGTGTTGAAATTGGATGGTTAAACATGGCCGCGCCTTCAATTGTAAGCGAGTGATCATTGGCTACCATACGACCAAACAATGATAAATCTGCTGCATCTTTTAAGACCGCCATCCCAACTGCTTTTACAGATTTTTTAATAATTGGATTATACTTTCCCCCTAAAGCTGTTAGTTCTTTTTTCTCTGCCGACTCTAAAGTCTCTTTAGCTGATAGATCACAATATTTTTGAAAAGATTGCTTATCATCTAATTTTCTAAATTCTTCGATAAATTTTTCAGCAATAGCCTGTAATTCACCTACACTCGTATAATGAACTGTTTTTACCCTTAAGGTTCCCGTCTTCTTTTCAGCATCAGCATCTAACTTGCCGATTACCTCGGCGATTTTTTTAGCTGCGAAAAGAGCTTCACTTTCACCTAATTCCAACACTTCCAATTTATTTTTTAGTGGCTCAATAATCAACCGAGAACGTTTGCCCTCAAAGTAAGGACTTATTTCATGGGCATATTCGCGTATAGCTCGCTTCCAGCTTTGGCTGGAAACTCTAGCTCTTTGCACACCACCAAAAAATGCAGTTTTAGGCGAGCCTAAATCATCACGATTCAAACAGGTTACAGGTACAGATTGCAAGATATGTAGTTCTAAGTGTTTCATCTCATTTTCCTTAAATTGGTTAGTAGTCAAATTTGTGCGGGTTTAATCATCAACAGGCCAAATCCAAATCCCTTGGCTGTGCCAATACCTTTACAAAATGCTGCTTTAAATGCTGAGTAATCGACTACATGCAAGGCGCCTTGAAACTGCACACCGATGTGTAATCCCTTTTCACCTTTACGATTAAAACGATGATCAACAGGTTTATCTATTTGTAATGGAATATCGTCTCGCACAGTAAAACCATGATTTCTGGATTTTCGTATTATCCATTCCAATTGGGATTCCTTATCCATTAGTGTTAGGCGTTTCCCATGCTTGGCATACCCCCCTTTACCATCCGGCTTTTTAACTGTTTTTGTCGGGTTAGCATAAAGGTCAAAATAATAGTCAGACTGAGACAAATAGCTTTCATCAATGTCTACTGACTTCCACTGTTCGCTGCTACACCAGCCTGGTTTATTGGGCTGGTAATCCGATACCAGCAGTAATTCAACATGGTGTAGCTTCTGTGTGTAACGACTTAAGAATGGTGTAGGGCCTTTCTCTTTTTCAAGTTTTTTATTCCTTTCTTTCAATTCAGGGTGATGAGAAAAAACTGTCCAGGCCTTTTTGTGCCATGCATAATTGTCATTGATTTTTTCTTTGGCAAGCTGATCATAGGGAAGTATTATTTTCACCAGATTAGTCATCTGAATTGCCCTCACTTACCGCCTCAACAGTTTCCTCTCCGGCACTAACCATCCAGAATTGTTTACCCCATTCCAGTTTAATTTTCTCTTTTTTATAAGAATTCCAGTTCAGAATGTCTTGTGCAAGTTGAACATAATTAACGGGTATTTCATCTCTTTTTGCTCTCAATACCAATCGTTTGACACGTGCGAATATTTCATCGCCATTGGCCGCTAACGCATATTGAAAATTCCTTGAAATCGGCCCTAATTCACCTTTAGCCATTTTCTGCTTTTCATCTGAATCCAATAATTGATAACAAAGCTTGCCGAAATTTCCGGTATTAGTGTTCTTCGGATGATGAGCAAATAAGCCCGCGACTGTTTGCAGCGCTTTCATTTGATAAGGTTTATCAAAATTAAGAAACCGGCTTAGCAATGGCCAGGTTGCCTGTGCTTGATTTTCAATCAGGCCTTTACGCAATATCGCCAGCTTACCTCTGTCACTTTTCATGCCTTGTAAATACTGCACAAAGCCCTCAGTAAATGTCTGACTCACGCTACCTCCTGCTGATTTGATTTAGATGGGTACAATATCTGCCACCCTGCCACATAGGCACGTATTTGCCGGGGGCTTTCCTGTGAACAAAGTGTTTTATATGTCTCTCGTGCTGCCTGACTAATCGCACTCAACCAGGCCTTTTGGGATTCCTCTCGCGCCTGATCTTGATCAGTGCCTAACAACGAAATGTAATCCATCAATAGGTGACGTTGTTTTTCTATTAGGGTCCAGTAGTGAATTATGTACTTTTCTTTAGCTCGGTCTCTAATAGCACGATATTTCTCACTTTCCTTTTTTGAAAGTCTTTTTCCATCTATGCCATTTTTAACAATTTCAACCATTCCAGGCATTAGCATTGATAAATACGTTTGGATTGAGTTATTTAATCTCCATGCCTTTTTTTCAGCCGTCTTTACCCCATCAATATAAGATGATCTTTTCTCATTTGATTCAGAAAAACTACCGGGGACAGGGAGTATTGACTCGACCGTATCTAAAATTGATGCCTTCTCTCTTTTTAAAGCCAACACATGAAGATCGTAACTTTCTGACGGTGGTTGATTCTCAATTGCGGCAGGCCCACCAATATCATTACCCGCACGTTTTGCTGTCAATGCACATAATTCTCGCCATGGTGTTATTGCCTTGCATCCTAATAACTTACGTTCGTCCTTATCCCCTGACTTTAAAACAACTACTACCGCTGTTGTCTCCACAAAATCAGGGAATACGGGGTAAACAAATCCCTCCCCCATAAGCAAAGTCTTCTTATCCGGTAATATTTTCAGCCACCTACTTAATGGCACTAATCTTCCCATGTATGTCTCAGTTGCATTGCGAATTGCATCATTATCAGAAAAAGTTTCAGGGAAGTATTCCCAAACAGGGACGCCAATATTCTTTCCATACCTGTCAAAGATTTGCTCATGAGTTAATATATTGGCGTGCAGTGTTTCAATCAGAGTTTTCTTTCTAACAAAACAATGAAGCATGGATTGTGAGGCACAGGGGGAATCTTTAACACCTGACTTTGATGTAGATTTATCTTTCCACGTCGCTTGTGGATATAGGCCACCTAGAGAAAAGTTATTGAAAGTCAGTATCGATACAACCAAGTTTGCATATTTCAGTTGCCTGGGTGGCATGCCTTTAATTGCATTAATACCAGAATGATCAAATAATGTTGAATTACTACCTGTGGCCAATGAAAAATCTAACTTTGTTGTAGGGGTTGGCTCTTTATTAAAGGGTTCTAACTTTGCTATCTGTAAGAAAGGACTTTTTTCATCAAACAAATTAAAACTACTTTTCCATTTATTTAAATAACTTAAACCAGTTTCTGGAATTTCATTTAATGACCCATTCCATTCATCAATATCTTCCGGCCCATCCAATGCCGCTTGCACAATACATATCAAAAACCGCATGACACTAACCCGCTCATGTGGTCGTAGAACTAAATCCAGCCATTCATCGGGCTGTTCAAATAATTGATTCAAGCTGATATAACAAAGCTGGTTTTTACCATTAGTTACCGGCAACCAGGGATCAATCACTAGATTCATCGTTATCTCCTTTATCGCAAGCTTGCGCTATACCCATGGTTTCATCCCATCGAATAGTCATATTTTCTTTTAAGCCCTGTATAATTAACTGGTTATCCTCTCCAAGCAATGCTAGGCAATGGCTCCCTTTCATATAAAAGGACAATGCAGATTCTTTTTCCACAAACTCGTAAGGCCAAGCATGCACTCGTACAATATTTTCATGAATTGCCCGTGCATCATGTATATCAAATTTTTCAATGGGCAACGAAATAATGGAATTATTAAGTAAAACTATTTTGTCAGGTTTTATTTCTTTTGCTATTAACAATGGCATGGTTTCTATTTCAATCAGACGAGTTTGCTTTCCCTCCTGATCATCTAAAGCCAGTCTGGAAAATAACCTTGTATTTTCCTCTGCCATCCTCCTTTCAGCAAAACCACCTCCCTCCAACTCACCAGATAGTGTTAACCAAGATTCCGGATCTTTTGTATCATTTAGATAGGTTGACTCTAAAAGTTTCCTTATATCTGTATCGCCGTACTTATCAGCCAGTTTTATTAGCTCAAATCGATCCAGTGTCTCGTAGGTTTTCAGTAACACATAAGGATGATAAACCTTAGCTTTTACACCAAGTACCTTTCTTAGTTCACCGCAGCTTTCTTCACGCAATTCAGAAAGGCTTTTTGATTCTTCAATAATCCATATTTCCGGCTGTTCTACAGGTCTTGCTGCCTGTGACCTAACATCCATATGCCGCCATAAACGCCCTATTCGTTGCAACAACATATCCATTGGTGCCAACTCACTGACAAGAATATCTGCATCTATATCCACACTCTGTTCAACAATTTGTGTTGACACCAGGATACAGCCCTCATTACTTTTACAGTTTTTCCCCAATCTTTCCATCCAGTATTCTTCCTGCTGCTGACGGATAAAATGTGGGAAACGGGAATGCAGCAATCCAATCTCCAGTTTATTATCAGCCTCGATTAATTGACTAAATATTTTCTGTGCTACATTAACTGTGTTGCACACCCATAAAACCCTTGCGCCTTGTCGTGCGGCTTCAATCGTCTCTGGGATTAACTGGCTCTGTTTTTTAAAAATACGTTTTACTGTGGGCTTTGGTGCTGGCATTGACCTTTGTGGGATGATCAACTCTCCAGTATTGGTTTTACCCGTAATTAATGGGTAACTGTTTTCCTGTACTTCATCCTCTTGAGCATGAATTATTTTATTCCGGACATTGGGCAACAATGTCGCAGACAAAATAATGATGGTGCAACCAAGTTTTTGCAATTCATCACATAAGCAATTTACCAGGGTACCGGTAAACTGATCATAGCTGTGAACTTCATCGATAATGATCACTTTGCCAGACAAGGCAAAACGTCTCACAAAAAAGTGTTTCACTGCAACAATTGACATTAATGCCTGATCAATTGTTCCTACCCCGAAATTAGCTAATAACGCTCTTTTAGCCGATGCAAACCAATCCCGGCTAATGGTTGCATCACCATTAGGTAGTGTTAACGATGTCTGAACCGGTCTGGGCTGATAATAATCCTGTTCTAACCATGCATTAGCATGCGCAAGCCGAGTTTTGTCTGAATCTGCGGTGATTTTTTCTACAAACTCCTTAACACGAAGGTGAATACGGTTTGATGTGAGTTGTGTTGGTAGTGCAAAATATAGCCCTGATGCCTGCCCTGATTGAAGAAGCTCATAGGCACATGCCAGCGCCGCTTCCGTTTTACCCAACCCCATTGGTGCCTCAATCACATAAATCCCTGGTTTTGTGATGGCAGACAGGGCTTTCTGCTGCATATCATTTGCACCAAAGCCAAAAATTTCTTCAAAACTTAAATTACTATTTATCTGGGGCTTACTCAGCCCAATACTTTCAACTGCAAGCCTTGCCGATTCCTTACCCTTTTCCGGGCTCAGCCCTTTTTCTACAGGGAAGTAGCTTTCATCAGAACCGATCCAATCAGCCACACTAGTTAATCCCATCAGCCAAGGTGTAATGGCATCTGTTTTTCTTATCTCAGCAAGAGATATTTTGCTATCAAATTCCACCTCTATAGCTTCAATTATCTGCTGCCGCTGTCTATGCCATTCATCGATCAAGGGGCTTAAATCACCACTTCCATAATTTTCGGCTCTGTACATTTTGCCATGGTGCGCCCCAGCAACCATTGCCCATGCCACAGATTCTGATTGTTTGATGCCGCGCGACTGAAGTAATAATTGTATGGAGTCCTGACTGTGCTTTTCATGACGAATATCTTTCTGAGCTTTCCAGGCTTCTCGTTCTGCAACTAATGTTAGATTTTCACGCTCAAGCCATTGGGAACACATGCAAAGAAACCCTGGAGACCATTTCCCTACGTCATGTATAGCCGCAATAACGGCGGCAACCAAGGGAGTGATTTTAAAATGGGGTATACTTCGACTTTGCTGGAGCAACTCAAAAGCCACCCAACCAACATGGCAACAGTGCTCGAACACCGACAAACCAGGCTTTCCCTCTGAATCAGTTTTAGCCCAACCGCTTGTTCTCGGATTAAATTTAATTATTCTTCTCCCACATCCAAATCGTGATACGGCAACAGATGATAGGGTGTGCCCTCTTCACCTTCCTTGCGGGCCTTTCCCCAATACCAAAAATAACGAGTTCCGGTGTCCATTGTTTTTTCTGCGGAGTTTTCCATGTTTCCCTTTTTACCACCCCTACCCTGTCAAAACCTGACCAATCAAAGCCCTTTTTTCATAAGCAGCCCTTTTTAACCTGTTACTTATCGAAATTCTCATCATCGCTCCCGCGCTCGTAGTCACCCCTTCGTCCCTGAACACTGGAAGCATTCTGGGCCTTTGTGGCGTGATCGGTAGAGCAATGAAGTGCGTCATTCAACTCTTGCATCTCTTCCAGCGCGGCGATGATGCGTTCCAGCGGTAATTCCGCCCAGCGCCGTAGTGTTTCACGCCTGGCGCCTTCCCAGGTGGCGAGATTCCAGTCCGTTTTATCTTTAGGCTTGTTAGCCATTGTCATCTTCCAATTCCAGCCTTACGGCCGATATGCAAGCTGTTTCATTTGGTTTAAGGAGGTTGCAGCGCCTTTATACCATCCCCACTCTGTCAAAACCTGACCAGGCAAGCGACTATTTTACAATCTGCGTGGGAATAACGCCTTCAGCCTCCCCCCTCAACCCTTCTATGTCCTGTGGTTACTCCCTCAAGGCTGTGGGGTCTTATGGACGGAGGCTATTGTTATTATTTTTTGTAATTATCGAGCGATGCTCTTAGTTTTTCTATTACTAACTCCCGCAGTTTTGGTGGATTTAGCACCTCAACATCCGCGCCATATTTCATAATGTCCATCACTAGTTCCCGTGGGTCACTGTAGGGTATGGTCATTTCATAACCACCGTCTGTTAACACTTCCCCCTGTTGTTGCGGATGCCAATGCTCGTCGGCCACCCAGCGTGCTACTTCGGGTGTGAAACGTAGGTGGGCATTGTGTGTAGGCTGGCCGGCGAAGATGCCGTAGGCATTGGTAAAATGTTCATCCAACGTTTCGTTGTTGACTTCGAGTGCCGATATTTTCAGTCGCGCTATTGGTCTGATGCGATCCAGCGAGAATGTTCTAAGTTCGTTACGAAGGTGGCACCAGGCGTCGAGATACCAGTTACTGCGATAATAAATAAGACGTTGCGGTGAAACGGTGCGTTCGGTGGTTTTATCACGTTCCCGGCCATGGTAGAGCAGTCGTATTTGCTGTCGCTGTACGGTGGCACTGGTAATTTGTCGAAAATGATCCAGATTGGTGGGGCGTGCGCCTTGTTGAAAAATGCGAACTCGCTTGCTGATTTCCGGGCTACCGGCATGTTTTTGCTGGAGTATGCTTTCTATGCGTTGTTTGAGCGGTTGTATATGCTCACCTAACACATCAGGCTGTAGTTGATCTAGCAGGTTGTAGGATACCAACAGGGCATGAAGTTCCTGCGGGTTAAACCACAAGCCGGGGAGTTCGTAAGTTTGCCCTTGCGTCTGGCAATAATAGTAGCCATTCCGCTCCCGATTATACTCGATAGGCGCATGTAGACTGTTGCCTAAAGCCTTCAGAGCACGGCGTACCGTGGACTCAGAACACTCCATTTTTTGTTGAAGGGTATTAAGAGACAGTGGGTATCGATGGTTGCGCAACAACTGGTGTAACTGGAAGATTCGGTCAAACTTATCCATGTTTTATTTGTTGTTATTTAAAATGCAATATTGCACCCTCAATGACTCAATAACAACACCCAGTACCGGAATTTTATTGGTTAAAAACTAAAATTGACAAGTAGCGCATAGAAATCCTCAACGACATTACCGCCCTGATCAGCAGTAGTGTTAAAATGACAGGCTTCGATGTCACCAACATGAATTAACGACCCCATTTTTGCCCCATCTGTCATAAACAAGGAAGATGACATGAACGTATTAATTGCAGAGGATGACCCTACTCTTCAGGCGCTTCACAAAAGAATTATGGACAAATGGGCGTTCAATTTTGATATGGCCTCCAATGGCCTCGAAGCGGTGGAACTCGCTTGCAAAAATAATGGTAAATACGATATCTGTTTGATGGACATCGAAATGCCGAAAATGAACGGTATTGAAGCGACAAAAATAATCCGAAAAATGACAAGTTATTTCCCGATCATCGCGCTAACCGCTAATGATAACTACCAAAATGCATGTTATCAGACGGGGATGGATGACTTTGCTGTAAAGCCTTATTTTACTGGCGACCTGTTCTATAAAATCAATAAATTATCAGTAAAAATATATCATTTTATTACCAGGCCAAATGGCTTTGGTATATCAGAGGTAATGCCGATGGACAAACAACACGCGGAAGAATTACGTGAGCTCGCAGACAAGGATTTGCGAAAAATGATGTTATTCAATAATCCTAACCATGCATTAATTGTCCATAAAAACATCATGAATAAAATTTCTCACGACTTTAATGTGAAGGGGCAATTGCTCACAACATTTATTAATCGTGATGAAGACAAACCTACGTTATGCCATCTTTTCAAAGAGAGTCATAATTTACTGCCGCAAACACTGTTAACGGAAGATGAATACGCTGCCATGATTGCCAGTGAAAATAAGGATTTGGATAATTACCCGGTTCTGTCGCTGAAGGAAGATACGGAGTAATCAACGAACACTCATCGGTTTCAACACCATTCTGGATTCCGGCCTTTATACCCTCTGGGGCACAAGTAGCCAAAGGTCACAAGTTCCCCAAAGGGTATTCGCTGGGAGCAGGCTTGAAACCCGCCCTGTTATCTGCCCCACCAATACCAAAAACGATATACAAAATTTGAATGCCCATCCTTTGGGCAGGTTTGAACCCTGTCCTTATGGGAAATGAGGGTGCTGCAAAACAAATGGTTGCATCGGTATGCTTTTCACTGGAAAATCCGCTTCTTTTTCACGCAATGTAATTACGTCGTTTTATGGCTCTTCTCTGGCAAAAACAAACTCGGGACACCTGTTATGAGGTGCGTACGGCTGGGCGTACCCGGCGGTTGTATACCAATGGGGTGTTTCATAGCCAATACCATCCTGATCGGGCGGTGTGCGGTGGGGTGTGGGATTTGCTGGTTTTGCCGGTGTTTTTCCGCCCTCCTGGACGTATTAAGCGGGTTTTGCTGTTGGGTGTGGGTGGTGGCTCGGCGATCCGTATGCTTCACCATTTTTTGGGGCCGGTGGACATTACGGGTGTTGAGTTGAGTAAGACGCATTTGCAGGTGGCGCGGCAGTTTTTTGGGATTAAGAAAAGTATGGCGACGTTGCACCATGCGGATGCGGTGCGGTGGTTGAATGATTACGATGGCCCGCCGTTTGATTTGATTATTGATGATTTATTTGGCAGTGAGGATGATGTGGAACGCGCTGTGCCTGCCGATAAGACCTGGTGTACGACGCTGGTTCAGAACCTCAATAAAAACGGGATGCTGGTGATGAATTTTATTGGCAGTAAGGCGGTAAGAAAATCGGCTTGTGTTGCTGAGCCTTCCATTGCCCGTTACTTCAAGTCCAGTTTTCAGTTGAGTTTGCCGGCTTATGAAAATGTTATTGGGGTATTTTTGGGTGCGCCCAGTAACGCTACATTATTGCGTGCCAATTTGCAGGATATTCCTGAGTTTTGTCAAAACCGGCTTGGTTTTTCTTTACGCACCTTACCGGCTATTCGGGTTTGAGATTATTTTTACGATTATCTTTCAACGATTAACGTTCCATAACAAAAAGCACTATTATAATGACTATTGATGAATTGATTATCCAGATTAAATCCCAGCCTGATGCGGTGGAGTTTGATGATGTGATGGATGTGATCGATGAATATTTTGAATACACGCCGACGCATTTTACCAATGGCCAGGGCCATGATGTGGTGATGAATCAGCCGGGCAGTAATGAGGGCTCTTGCAAAATTTTTGCCTTTGCGACAACGGCCGGGCTTTCTGAGCAACAGACTTTATGTTGTTTTGGAAAATATTACCGGGAGGATGTTTTACCTCATCCTAAAGGTAATGACCATGCAAATATTCGTACGTTTATGCGCCACGGCTGGCACGGCATTCACTTTGAGCAATCAGCATTGATTCAGCATAAAGAAAGTTAAGGGTTGAGTGCTAAGTGTAAAGGACTGAGGACTGACGTGTGAGGTGTGAGGTGTGAGGTGTGAGGTGTGAGGTGTGAGGTGTGAGGTGTGAGGTGTGAGGTGTGGCTTTTCGTAGGTCATGTTGCGAAGCTACGTGACGCGATGGCTGAAACGAGTACACATTTTCTCGGATGGACAGGATCGTCACGTAGCTGCGCAACATGACCTACTGAGTATGAACCAAGAATGAAGCCTGAGTGCTAAACACCACTTAGCACTTAGTCCTTAGCACTTAGTCCTCAGCACTTTATGTAAAGTTTTGTAGGTCATGTTGCGAAGCTACGTGACGCGATGGCTGAAACGAGTACACATTTTCTCGGATGGACAGGATCGTCACGTAGCTGCGCAACATGACCTACAGAGTATGAACCAAGAATGAAACCTGAGTGCTAACCACCACTTAGCACTCAGTCCTTAGTCTTCAGCACTTAACACTCAGCACTATGTTTCGTCCCCGGCGGTTACTCGTCCCGTTCTAGGTCATCTAGGGTGTATTGATAACTGTCCGGGCGTGCGCTGAGGTCTGTGTAGCCGGGGTCATCCAGTCCCTGTTCTCCGTATATACTGCTCCAATCTTCGGGTGGTGAAATACTCACGATTCCCATCCTTGTCCATGCCTCGAATTCGATTTCGTCGAGTTCTCCATCAAAATACTGAATTTCAATGACGCCATCATCTTCGTCCAGCGAGGTGACTTCAAACCTGATTTGTTCCGATCCTTGGTACCAATTGCCGACTGCCGGGCTGACTCCTGTGGCCATATGCCCTCCTCCAGTTTTCTGCAATTTATCCTGTGGTTTACCTGTAAGCGCAGTTGCGTTCTTCAGGCTCTTTAGAAGATAGCAGTATATTTTCATTTGTCTTGTGTGAATATTCACGAGTGCTACCAGGGTATTTCTTTGCGGTGAATCAGAGAGGTATACGGGACGACGCGAGAGAGAAATGTCACATAGCTTTCTACTAAATAAGTGCTGAGAGCAAGACTCCAGTGTTTGTAGGTTACGTTGCGCCGCTACGTGACAGGCGAAAGTCAGTTTGAGAAGTGTCTCAGGATACGCCCTGCGGGCTTAGTCACTTTTCAACAATGTATCCCGTTGGTGTGGCTTTAGCCCCGACCGGTATTTTCTGGGATACTGATCGAGGCTGAAGCCTCTCCTACGGTTGGTGGAACCGAGAGAGAATTGTCACATAGCGTCGCAATATGACCTACGAACTGAGTGCTGAGTCCGGTCTTTGTAGGTTACGTTGCGCCGCTACGTGACAGGCGAAAGTGAGTCTGAGAAAAAATGTCACATGGCGTCGCAATATGACCTACAAATTCAGTCCTTAGTCCTTAGTCCTTAGCCTTATCGTTTAAAATGTCTTCGTGGTTTAAAACCAGCTGACTTTGCGTCGTTTGTCTTTGTTGTCATGTTCTTCTGTACGTTTGAATATCCAGGCGTCTTTTGTATACAGTAATGTCGGGACGTCGGGATTGATGATGCTGATGACTTCGGCGTCGTCTGACTGGGCGACAAACTGGTTATTGGGGCCGGCTATCAGGAACAGGTTTTGCGCCTGCGGGAGTATGGAGAATTCGCCTTGATTAGCGGTGAGCGATTCTGCTTCCGCTCCGCCGGAATGGCCTACAGAGGCCATTACTTTGCGGTCGGCCAGTAAGTCGATGACACGCCCTGTGGCTCGGATGGGGACACCTTGCACATTGTTGATGTATGCAATTTCTGAAACGAATGTGAGTCTGATGATTGACTCTGCATCAATGGTGATTCCGCTCGCGCTGGATGCACCAATGTCGCCACCGGAATCTATAATGGCTGTACTGCCGGTGATATTGGGTTCTGATGTGGATAAATCCACGTCGTCTCCGAGGCTGCTGTAGACGTTTCCTGTTAACGCACTCAGGCTGACGGCTCCGCCACTGCCGGCGTTAATTTGTGCGACGTAGATGTCTCCCAGTGTTGAGGTGTAACTCACGGGCTGCCCGGCGGTGGAACTTGTTGATGTCTCGGCCATGACGAGGTCGGTGTCCGATACAATGGTGAGGCTACCGGCGGTGCTGGCGATATTGGCATTTTGAGTCACACTGCCGGAGTTTATGGTGATGTTTCCCGCACTGTTAATGTCGCCATCTTGTACAAAGCCGGTAGAGGTCAGGCGGGTGCTTCCTGCACTGGTGATGGCTCCGATTTGTGCAAAGCTGCCTGTGCTCACACTGAGATCCCCTCCGCTGTCGATATTTCCATTTTGCGCAAAACCAGTGGAGGTCAGGTTTATGTTGCCTGTGCTTGTGGTATTTCCGCTTTGCGTAACGTCCTCGGCGGTCACGGTGATGCTACCGCCACTGGTGATATCGCCGTCTTGAACTAAGATTCCGGTGGTCAGGCTGTAGTCCCCTCCACTGGTGATGTTGCCACTTTGGTTAAAACTGTCGGAGGTCATGGTGGTGCTTCCTCCGCTGGAGATAGTGCCGATTTGCGTCGCACTGCCAGTGGTCAGGCTGACATCCCCTGTGCTGGTAATATTTCCATTTTGTACAAAACTGCCGGTGGTCAGGCTGACGTTGCCTCCACTGGTGATGTTTCCACCCTGAACGTAGCTGTCGGTGTTTATGCTGACATTGCCTGTGCTAGTGACGTTACCTGCGACTGTTGTGGCTCCGGTGGTGGTTGTGGTTAACGATGCTATGGCGGTCGTTTGACCGATGCTGCCCAGCTGAATTTCTCCCAGAGTGGCGAGTAAGGTAAGGCTGCCAGCGCCATCAATGGTTAGACCGCTGTCCAGCAATATGGCGCCATCCTCGGCCAGGGTGGTGTCGAAAGTGATGTCTGAGCCGTCACTTAACAGCAATGCGCTGGCACTGGAAAAATCGATTCCGGTGCCCTGAGTGGTGATATTGTCGCTGAGGTTTACGTTGCCGGTGGTGACAACGGTGAGGGATAGAAACGGTGTATTGGCTCCCACTGCGGCGAGGCTGACGTCGCCACTTCCGGCATTAATTAATAAATCAATGGCCGGGTCTATGCTGTCGATGTTCAAGTTGCTGAAATCGACATTTCCGAGGGTGGCTATATTACCGGCGATTTCGTTTGCGCCTTCACCGTTCACAATCAGATAGGCCAGTGGTATGTCCTGGCCGACGGCGCCCAGGAACAGGTCACCCCGGTTGACGTTTACGGTGAGTCCACCGGGCCCATCAATGGCTCCTCCATTGAGGGAGATAGTGCCGGAACCAGAGCTGCTGTTAAAAATGACGTCGCCGGTAATATCAACGTCTGTGGCGGCGCTGAGGTTGATGCCGCTACCTTGTGTGGTGATGGTTGAATCATTAAAGACGGTCATACCGGTTGAGTTTATGGTGAGTGAGCTCAACGCAACACCCTGCCCCATATCTCCTAACTGGATGATGCCTTCGTTTGTGGTCAGCGTTAATGCGTTTGGCCCTTCAACACTTCCGCCGGTTATATCAATGGTGCCGCTATTGGTTGAGGTATCAATGGTGACATTGGTTCCCAGCAGAATGTTGGTTGCGGCACTGAGATTAATCCCCGCTACGCCGATGGTGGACAAGTTACCATTAAGCGTTGTTACTCCCGAACCGGAGACACTTAAAGAGGTAATATCGGTAACCGTGTTTAAGGTAATGTCACCGGCACCACTCACCAGGCTCAGCGAGTTGCTACCGCTAATATCGACACCGGCAAGATTGATCGCCGCGTCACTGTTCGAGGTGTCTAGCGATAAATCACTGTCGAGGACTATAGTTCCGGCTCCACTCAGGTCAACACTGCTCACACCCGCAGCCGTGGTGATGCTGCCCCCTAAAATAGCGGAACTGCTGGTGAGGGTTAAATCATTATCTACAACGACGTTACTGGCGTTGTTAAAATCAATAGTACCGGCCAGGGTTAAGGCCCCACCGATGCGCGTTATCCCGGTGCTGGTCAGTACCAGGCCTGCATCACCATCCACGGTGCCGCCGGTAAGACTAATGGTGCCGCCATTGCCAGCGGTCAGGCTGATATCACCGGTGATATCAATATCCGATGCACCACTGAAATCAATGCCGCCTGCTGCGCTGGTCGTAATGTTGCCTGTTATGGCCGTGGTTCCCAGGTTAACGACGCTCAATGTGGTTAGCGCGGTGCTTTGACCAATGTCGGCTAAGGAAACACTGCCATTACCACTATTGATATCTAGTGAATAGGCGCCTTCGACAGCCGCAAGTGACACGCTGCCATTGCCGTTCGTGGTATCAATGGTGACGTTGCTACCCAGTATGACGCTGGAAATATCATTGCCTAAATTAACACCGGCACTGCGACGTGTAGAGATGTCGCCGTATAAGTTAACCACATTGCCACTCGTGCTGACGGATAAAGAATCGATAAGATTGGTTTGTCCGATATTACCCAGGTTCACTTCACCAACCGTATCAATGGCGAGAATATAAATTTTGGTGGCATCGCTCTGGCCATCGACAGAAATCCCCTGAATATCCAGCCCCCCATTAGGCAGGCTCAGAGTCGTGGTACCTGTGGTGGCATCCGTTCCCCCTTGAAGTTCAATTCCACCATTGGTGGCAGACATAATCAGGGAGCCGGCCGAAACGATATTGGCTGCTGAGAAAAGAATATTATCATTGGTTTCAGCGGTATTATTCGCGTCACTATGGAGGTTTATGTCCGCACCTGTTGTGAGTGTCTGGATGAGCGCATTCACTTGAATACCATCATTAGCCAAAACAGTTAACGCCCCGCTAACGGAGGTATCCTGACTGAATATGACATTTGAACCACTGCCGCCTGTCGCATTTAGGTTCAGTGCACTGTCTATTGCCGTGCCAGTCGTATCAACATCAATATTAATTGAACCTGCAGAGGAAAGAGACAATAACGAGGTTGTTAACGTTAATGATGACAAATTAAGTGAGCTGAGATTAAATGTAGAAGTCCCACTTTTAGTAAAGTTGATACTGTTGGTGGCTTCGATCGACCCAGCAGAGGAGAGATCAAAAGAATCTGCAGACAGATTCAGGTTACTCAGGCTGGCAACATAACCTGAAATAATCACTTCACCAGAATTGGCAGAAAGACTCAACGTACTCGAACCACTACCGGAAACATCCGCTAACAGATTAATAGAACCCGTATTCGACGTTAACGAGACGCTTCCACTTAATGTTATTAACCCTGTAGAACCAAAAATATCATATCTCTGATCGCCGTTTGTTATTGCATTGCCCAATGCAATACCATTACCTTTGACCTCTAAAGCTTGCAATGGGCTAGTACTACCGATAACCGCATTTGATAAGTCAATAGCACCGTCACTGGAATCTAAGGAAAGAAATGATACACCAGCCACTGATGAATCAATACTACCGTTTATTGTTAGGTCACCACCACCATTACCCGTGGATATTTGAATAGATGATTGCAATGTGATTTGAGATGCGCTTAACGCTATATTATCTGAACTGCTCCCTATTCCGCCATTTAAGAAAAGTTCACCACTGGTAGTGGCGGTTAAGGCCCCGTTTGTATACAACAACGAGCCAATAAATTGAATATCACCACTCCCGGCGAGAACCGTCAAACTATCACTACTATTGCCAATCCCAGTTATAACAATATCACCCCCGGCGGTGTTGGTATCAAGAGTTATGGCGTTATTAAAGCTCACATCATTAGCATTCAATGAAATTGAGCGGTTACTGGTCGATAGGTTGTCATATACATTAATGAAAGATGCTGTGTAATTTTGAGAACCGCCACTACTAATCGTCGATACCGTTGAGGAGCCCCCAGTGGTATTAACATTCAGCGTGCTCCCCGCAGTAATATTGTTACTGCCACTACCGCCACTGAACCCAGAAAGGAGAAGCGTACCGGTATCCGTGAGATATACATCGGTATTCGCTGACACATCGAGCGTGGAAATTTGCGTGTTAAACGTGTCGGCTACCGAACCAATGCTGCCATTTGTCGATGCGATGGTCAGCAGGCTACCGGTGATTAATGAACCTGCTCCCGAAATGTCGCCCGCGGAAACAAGGCCAACATCACCCGTTTCTGCAAAAATAGTGACTTGGCTCAATCCATCATTGGTTGTTGTATCAACCTCATTAATATAAACATCGCCAGCACCCTTGGCGGTTATCGCCAAGGCACCACTGAGATCAGTATTAATGTAAGCGCTTGAAGCACCGACGGAAGAACCAAAATTGACCGTTAAGGATAATGTGTCTGCAGTGATCAGTGAACTGTTGTCAGTGATTCCACCACCGGTAATTTCAATCGTAACCGCATTTCCAACCGCAGATATTTCCGCCAAAGACAGACTATTATCCTGAGTGATAAAGACATCACCACCTGCGCCGGTAATAGCCAATGTCGTTGCCGATATGTTCAGACTATCGCTGGCACTTTCTCCGATGCCCCCACCACTTTGCAGTGTTATTAAACCACCTGCGTTAAGGTCAATCCCCGTGTTATCAGTTTCGTTATCGGTTATCGCACCCGTTGCCGACAAGCCGATATCCGCCGAGGCTGTCAGCAGGTCGACGATTACTGCACCGGTATTACTAAGGTAAATATCACCAGCAGATGCGGTGGCGGTCAAAATGGCGACGCTGGTGTTAATGTCATTACCGGAAGCGCCAATGCCACCCGCGCTGGCGGTTAAGGTGAGGTTTGTGGCCGTGAGGTTTGAGCTACCAGCATCGTTGATGTCTGCGGCGGTAATGTTGATGTTGCCAGCACCTGCATTGATCAACCCTAAATTAACGGCATTGCTATCAGAAATAAATATCGCGTCACCACTCGCTGAGGTATCAGCGTTAAGAGTTGTCACATTGGTGTTGATTTCATTACCGAAAGCACCAATACCACCCGCACTGGCGGTTAAGGTGAGGTCGGCCGCGGTGAGGCTGGAGCTGCCGGCATCGTTAATGTCCGTAGCGTTGATGGTGATATCACCTGATCCCGCATTGATCGTGACCAGTGTGACATCATCGGTTTCGGTGATAAAAATGTCACCACCACTTATCGAAGTATTAGCATTTAATGTAGTCACGTTGGTATTGATTTCATTACCGGAAGCACCAATGCTCCCACCGCTGGCGCTTAAACTGAGATTTGTCGCGGTAAGGCTGGAACTGCCAGCATCGTTGATGTCCGTGGCGCTAATCGTAATGTTACCCGCACCGGCATTGACTATTTCCAAAGTAATGGCGTTGGTTTCATTGATAAATATATCGCCGTCACTCGCCGATGTATTCGCGTTCAGCGTCGTCACGTTGGTATCGATTTGATTACCAGAAGCACCAATACCGCCAGTGCTCGCGGTTAAGGTGAGGCCAGCCGCTGTTAGGCTGGAGCTGCCGGCATCGTTAATGTCAGTGGCAATAATATTAATATCGCCTGATCCCGCATTGATTGTTGCCAGATTGATGGCATTGGTTTCGCTGATGAATATGTCACCACCACTTGCCGAAGTATCGGCATTAAGCGTGGTGACAGTAGTGTTGATTCTCGCACCTAATGTACCTAATGAACCCGTGGCGGCCGTCAGGCTTAACATATTGGCGGACAACATACCGCTACTCCCCGTTATTCCCACAGTAGAGTTCAGAATTAAATGATCAGCGGTATTACCAATACTGCCATCAATCGTTATCCCCGCCGCCGTTAAGCCTACTGTTTGTGTTCCACTGCCCGAGGTCGCCAAGATAATAATCTGGCTAATCGAAAGCGCATTACTTTCAACAATATAAATATCGCCATTGGCATTATCGCCTCCGCTAGTCAGAGACAATTGGCCCGTGGTGGTGGTATCAATTTCATTCCCGGATGCACCAATCCCGCCTGCGCTGGCAGTTAAACTGAGAGTGGTCGCCGTCAGGCTGGAGCTACCGGCATCATTGATGTCGGTGGCACTAATTGTGATGTCGCCTGCCCCCGCATTGATTGTTGCAAGGATGACAGCGTTAGACTCGCTAATATAAATATCACCATCCGTTGCGGAAGTGTCGGCAATTAACGTTGTCGCAGCGGTATTAACCTCCGATCCGCTCGCACCCAATGATCCACCATTGGCCGTTAGGCTCAAGGTAAGAGCCGTTAGTGTCCTGCTACCACTGATGCCCCCTACGGTCGCGGTTAGCGATAAATTGTCGCTGGCATCACCAATATTTTTATCCAGATCAAACGAGTCAGCAGAAATATCAATCGTTTGAGTCCCACCTGATGCTGTGGTGAGATCAATATTATTGGTCGTTAAAGCGTTACTTTCAACAATATAAATATCTCCCGTGGAGCCGCTCCCACCGGTGGATAATGTCATTGTGCCTGTAGTAGTGGTGTTTACTGCGTTTCCTGATGCGCCAATGCCACCGCTAGTGGCATCTAATGAAAGTTTATCAGCAGTCAGGTTTGTACTACCTGTGGCATTAATGTCAGTGGCGCGGATGTCAATATCACCTGAGCCGGCATCTATCGTGGCTAACACAATCGCGTTAGTTTCAGTGATGAAAATATCACCGTTATTTGTCGAGGTATCGGCATTCAAGGACGTTACCGTGGTATTAATCCGCATTGCCGAGGTACCAATTTTTCCGTTTACCGCTGAGAGATTTAACAACCCTGCAACAATTAAAGACCCGCTCGAAGGAGTGCTGGTAACAATATCGCCTGCATCTGAAGTCAAACTGACTTCACCGCTGGTACTGACTGATGTTACCGTTATGTCTCCAATGGTATTATCAATATCAATGGTGCCAGAACCGGTACTCACATCCGTTAAGGTAACGGCTGTGCTATTAGTGACATAAATAGTGCCTGCCCCTGTCGTGGTAGCCGTGAGTGAATCGGTGGTGGTTGAAATTTTTGTGCCGGAAGTGCCAATATCACCACTCGCGCTATTCAAAATTAGGGTGCCTGCGACAAGGGTGGAAGCACTGGTGATGGCGCCACTGGTGGACGTGGTGATAGAGGCAGTTCCTGTTCCAGCATTAATTCCCGCCAACGCAATATCGCCAGCAGCACTGATCGTAATATCACCCCCTGCCGTTTGTAGATTACTGGTTGAGCCCATCGTAAATGAACCACCGCCGGAACTGTCATCGTTGGCGGTTAGCGTAATCGTTCCTGAACCTTGTGTCTGGACGGTGACTCCCGAATCAAGACTGATATCATTATTAGCCTGAGCCGTGAGACTATTGCTGCCCGTTAATGTCAGGGTTTCCGAAAAGGTAATATCGTTTGTGGCTTGAAGGGTGATGTCGGCATTCGCTAATACGAGAGTATTTGCCGCAATAGTACAATCAGTGCAATTAACATTTCCAAATACCTTAACGTCATCAATGTCAGTTGTATTCGACCCTGAAGAATTGACAATAATATTGTCAGGGTCTAATAACAGTTGCCCCACTTCGCCATTGACTGCCGAGGTATCCACCCACCCGTCAAAACCAAGCTGTTGTTTGCCGGATACTTCAACAAAACCACCATTTCCCGTTAGCGTGCCACCTGTGGCAGATATACTCCCCAGATATTGTGTATAACCATCGGCCCAGATGATTACTCGACCGCCGTCTCCGCTTTGTTGGGCATCTGCCATGATTTGGCTGTTACGGCTGACCAGTGTCTGGTTGGCATTTTGGATGTCAGAATTAGCGCCTTGAAAATCGCCACCGACCAGAACAGTGCCGCCACCGGTGCTGCCGGAGGCATTGATAATGGCGGCATCAAACAGACCGACACGCTCTCCCAGTATGTGCACCTCGCCACCTGTGGAAACAGCATCTTGTCCTGAAACATCAATAACACCACTGTGAACAGTGTCTCCGCCAATACCAACCAGGCGAATGACGCCGCCTTCGTTTAACATTCGGCCCGCTTCTATCAGGCCGTCATTATTCACTGCCCGAACAAAAACGTTCTCGGCATGTTGGGCGGTGAGTATGACTTCGCCACCCTCGGCGCGAATATTGCCACTATTATTAACCGCCGTCGTTTTACCCGTAGCGTTATTCAACACTGTGCCGTCAATTTCAAAGAGCATAAGGCCATCACCGTCAAAATCGACGGTGGCGGTACGTCCTGAAGCCAAATTGATATGGCCATAATGGGCAACGATCTCACCCTGATTATCCACTGCATCGGCCACTAGGCTGATGGAACCACCCGTCGCGGCATTGAGCAGGCCGTGGTTTATAATAGTGCCGCCTTCGGTTATCGCACTAAAGTTGTAACGACTCTCCATAAAGTCATTAGTGCCAATACTCAGGGTGGTAGCAAACAGGCTGCCGACATTGACCTGGGAATTAACCCCAAAAACCAACCCGTTAGGGTTGCTCAAAAATACGCGCCCATTGGCATTGATATTACCCAGAATTTGGCTGGGGCTTTGGTCGAAAATTTGGTTTAAAACAGATGAGCTGCTGTTAGGCTGCAAGAAATTAACAGTTTCGTTAACGCCGACATTAAAGCTGTCCCAGTCGATGACTAATTGCTGGCTGTTCTGGGTAATTTGTGTGACGTGACTAGAAGATTGGATGCTACCACTGCCTGCAGAAACCTGGCCGCCTTGTGGCGCTGCCTGAAGCGATGCCGAGAGGCTAAGGCAACATAATGCCGTTATTGAAACAGTGGAAATTCGCTTGATTTCACTGTTGAAAATAGCATTTTGAGCGATATGTTTTTTATTCATCGTGGCTGCTGTCCGAGTAAAATTTTCTGCGAAATAATGTCGAAGATCACTGGCGACATTTTCTAGCCAGGTTTTATACCAATAGAATCGAAACCTGGATTAAAGACAAGGTCTGAATGCGGGTCTGACCCAGGCTAAAAAATACGCCCGAGGTTAACATAGAGCTGGAAACTGTCACCGTTAGTGGCTTCGTCGCCCCCTTTGGGAAAGGCCAAATCGAAACGCGCCTGAAATTTGCCAAAAGGTTGAAACTCAATAAAACCACCAATGCCTTTTAAAGTGGCTGTGTCACGTTCATTGGCGAGGGCATGATTTCTGGTTCCCGTTGCGAAGTCATAATAAGCGCCAAACTGGAAATTTTTGAGCCATGTCAGTTCATCTTCAATTTGGGCTGAACGTGCCTGCCACTCCACATTAATAATACTACTGTTATCCATAAGGACTTCCGAGACGGGGTAAGCACGCACGCTATGTGGCCCACCCAAGGCAGTTTGCTCGATGGAACTCAGCAAGTCACCACTAAATTGGCCACGATACTGAATTTTGGCAACCTGGTTTTTCCGAAAAACAAACTGGTGAGTATACCGAAGATTAATTTTGCTGAAATCGCCGCCTAGCCTCTCCTGGTTATCGCCCTTGCGGCTGGATTTCCCACTGCCATTGGAATCCATTGCGCCCAGAACATCTGGCAAGCCCAGGCTAAAACGCATTTCTCCTGAATGAGTACCTCGGAATAACCAGGCTGAATCGCCACTGTACTGTAATGCCATATCCACAACGGTTAGCTTATCTTCACCAATGTTTGTTGAGGCTTGGTCACTTGATGCACTTTTCAGGCGTAATGCCACACTTGCCGACACGTTCCGGTCGCGTTGCCTTAAATACACTTTGCGCAACCGGAAACCAAGGGCAGTGGAATCGCCTTTGATCTTAAGCTCTTCAAATTCCTGGCCGACTTCAAAGGCATTTTTGCTGATATCAAAGCCAAGATAGCTATTCCAGCGATTTAAGGGGCGCTCATAATCCAAGGCATAATAAAGACTGTTAATTGGGCTTAGTGTCTTTAATAGGGTGAAGGACAAATAGTCAGCACTGCCACTTAAATTATTGATGGTACTCGCTACACGCAGTCGATAACGGCCCGTATATTCTGAGCCATAGTTGTCCAGCCACACACCGGTGTTAACGCGTTTCTCCCGGGTGGTGCTGAGCTTAAGAATTGAGCCACCCGCTTCTTCGCCCGGACTGAATAATGCCTGAAAGGTAATCCCCGGTGAATCGGCCGCCATCAATAATGCAGATTCAATACTACGATATTCAATGGGACGATCAATCAGATTCGCAAAGAGCTTTCTGAGGGTATCAATAGAATAGATGTCACTACCATCGAGGGTAATGTCTTCAAGCAAGCCCTCCAGAATATTAATGGCAACCTGAGCATCGTTAATGCTTTGCTCAGGAACATAAGCCCGCGCTAATATAAAACCCCGTTCACGATAGTAACGTCGGATTTTATCTGTTAACTCCCGAAAATCATCAATCGCCAGCCCTTCGGGATATTCATCAATTAATTGCTGCCCCATGGCCTGAATGTCGGCAAGCTGGATGTTGTACTCGGGTCGATCAACCACACCGGTGTAAACAAAAGCGGTAACTTTCATTCGTGGAGCTGTGGCAGAAACGGCGCGCTTTTTACCGGCCTTCTGTGCGGGGCCAGAGCCATACCGAAAATTTAAATTCGATTTATCAGCAAGCGGCGTCTGGTCTATCTCAGGTTGTGTTGCGCCGGGATACTCCTTTTTTGGATTACCCGCAACTGAACTAAGTGAAGTAAAAAGTGAAGTAAAAACACTGACAGACAAGCATACAATAATAAATACACTTTTATACTGCCAATACACAGTCCTGAAAAAATGACCGACAGGCGTGTTGAGAGAATAATTAAGGTTCAGGTGTTTCATCACTATATAAAGACGCGCATATTTTCGATTCACTCCATAAACGCAAGCGTCAAGTTATCGGCGGCGGCAAATAACGAGCGTATTGATCCAGGAGAATTGGTTAGTTTTTATACGGCGAAGGCCTATTTTTTTATCGGCCCAATTTTTTTGTTGACATCATACTCACACAGAAAGCAGAATGATAGTCCTGCACCCCTACCATAACTATCATTAGCATTCATCGCAAGGAGAACACAATTTGTCAAATATGAGTGATCACCTTTTGTACAGCATTGGTGAACAAGCCATTCCTGGCGATACTCCTGCCGGCGCGTCCGCTCGCTACGAACCTGAGTTCGAACAGCTGGAAGCGGAACTTGCAAAGCAGGAATCCCTGGCAGCAGAAACCGTAGACTGGAGCAAAGTCGTCAAGCTCGCCACACTCATCACCCAAGATAAATCCAAAGACTTGTTAGTGGCTTCGTATCTCACACGAGGCCTACTGGAAACAGAGGGCTACACCGGTTTTGCCGTTGGCCTTAAAGCCATCAACGATATGATCGAACATCACTGGGATGGCATGTTACCACCTATTAAGCGGTTGCGTGCCAGAGCGACAGCGGTTCAATGGCTGGCTGAAAAATGCGGCCCCATCATTGAAAGCAAAGAACCTGCGGCCAACCAGGCCGAAGCGATAAAACTTGCTGACGCAATGGCACGTCAAATTGATGGCGAACTTATGGACAAAATGGGAGATAACGCCCCTTCCATGATGGAAATGAATAAGCACTTAAAACGCTACAAACAAATCATTGCCCAACAGGCAGCAACTCCTGCTCCCACGCCAGCAACACCCCCAACCGCACAAGCTGACGCCACTGCAGCGACGGCGTCAGAAAATGTCGAAAGCACGGCACCAGTTCAACCTGCGGCGGCATCGATACCAGCAGCCCCGGCTCCGCGCTCGGCAAGTACGGCCAAACCGATTGCGGTTGGTGATATTGCTTCTGATAACGACGCCAAGAAAGCGGTTCGTCAGTTACAGGAAGGCGGACGAAAAACGGCGGCGTACTGGATAAATACTACACTCTCCGACCCTCGCCCTTATCGACTAAATCGCTCCCTGGCATGGTTATTGCTGGACCAGGCACCCCCCAATACGGACGGCACAACACAGCTGAATCCACCGGCTGCCGACAGACTTAAGTTTTTCGAAGCACAACTTGCTGCCAAGCAATTCTCCAGTGTCATACCTGAACTAGAACAAACAACGGCGCGCGCCGCCTTTTGGCTGGACGGACAACGCATGGTCGTCAATGCACTGCAAGCCCTTGGCCCAGAATACCAGGCCGCTTCCTCAACAATAATGGATGAATTACGGAATCTGTTAACCCGCATCCCCACCCTGGTTGATTTAAAATTTTCGGATGGCACTCCTTTCGCAGATGACCAGACCCGGATGTGGATTGAAAACGAGGTCGTAAGCCAGGAAGCTGCTGGCGGAGTTGCGGCAGCGGGAGAATCAGCGCCGTGGACTAACACCTTAAAAGAGGCCAAGTCCCTCGCCGCCACCGGTGATATTAAACTGGCTATTTCTTTGATGAAAAAGAACGCCTCTGCCACCAGCAATGTGCGTGAGCAACATTTCTGGCGTATCTCGCTGGCTGACCTATTATTGCAAACCGGTAATCTGAACGTCGCCATTCCCACACTGGAACAATTGAGCACCCACCTTGATGATAAAAACTTATCAACCTGGGAGCCAGGGCTCGTCTCACAAACCTACAAATTACTGTGTGACGGTTACCAAAAACAAATTACAAAATTAAAAAAAGCAAAAGATAAAAATGTCGAACTTGATGTCATTTTGGCCAAACGAGAGCACGCTTACGCTCAACTTTGCTGGCATGACCCACTTACCGCCACCACTACCTCAGGAGATAAATAATGGCCGATGGTTCAGTTGCACCTAAAGAACGTGTCAACATCGTATATAAGTCACAAACTGGCGATGTCACAGAAGAAGTTGAGCTGCCATTAAAAATGCTGGTTGTCGGTGATTTCACCGGGAAAGAATCTGACACCGTTATCGAAGATCGTAACCCAATCAATATCAATAAAGATAACTTTGATGATGTTGTGAAAAATTATAGTTTGAACATGACGATTAGCATACCCAATAAACTGGAAGATGATGCAGGCTCAACTGAAGAAATTACTGCTGACCTCAAGTTTGACACCATCAAAGACTTTTCACCTCAACGTATTGCTGAGCAAGTGCCTGAGTTGAATGAACTACTGGAACTGCGTAAAGCCTTACTGGCGCTAAAAGGCCCACTTGGCAATGTGCCGGCATTTCGGAAAACCATTGAATCCATATTAACGGACTCCGAAACCCGTGCTCAAATCACCACTGAATTGGGCATCGGCAATAAATAAGCGACTATTAGTAAAACTGAGAAGAGCATACATGCTCATCATTTTTCACTGATTACCCTTTGTTGACCAACAACGCAGAATTTACGAGGATTACACCATGGCCGAAATGGAAAACCTGACCCAGGAAGCTGGCGACGCAGTAGAAGAAGTTTCATTACTTGATCAAATCATGGAACAAACGCGCTTAAAACCCGCAGATGAAGGCTACGATGTCGCCAAAAAAGGCGTTGAGGCTTTTATTTCTGATTTACTTTTACCCCACCGCGAGGGTGAAAAAGTCGAGCAAAAGCTGGTCGACAAATTCATTTCAGAAATTGATAGTAAAATCAGCAGCCAGATTGATGAAGTCTTACATCACAAAGAATTTCAAGCGCTGGAATCCTCATGGCGCAGCCTTAAAATGCTCGTTGACCAAACAGATTTTCGCGAAAATATTAAAATCGAACTTGTTAGCGCGACGAAAGAAGAAATGTTGGAGGATTTTGAAGATGCCCCCGACGTCACCAAATCTGGCCTCTACAAACACATCTACACCGCAGAGTATGGACAATTTGGTGGTAAACCCATCGGCGCGATCATTTCTGATTATAGCTTTGGCCCCGGTGCGCAAGATATCAAGCTGCTACAACAACTAGGCAGTGTTAGTGCCATGTCCCACGCCCCCTTTATCGGCTCTGCTGGCCCTGAGTTTTTTGGTGTCGAAACCTTCGATGACCTGCCAAACCTAAAAGACCTGGAAGCCGTATTTGAAGGCCCACAGTTTGCTAAATGGAATGCTTTCCGCGAATCTGATGATGCTCGTAACGTCGGCCTGACCGCACCGCGCTTTTTACTGCGTTCACCCTATGGTGAAGACAACCCCGTTAAAGCCTTCTCTTATACAGAAAATGTCTCAACATCGAAAAAGAGTTTCCTCTGGGGTAACGCCTCATTTGCCTTTGCCGCAAACCTGTCTAAAAGTTTTGCCAAATATCGCTGGTGTCCAAATATCATTGGGCCCAAAAGTGGTGGCGCTGTTGAAAACCTCCCCATCCATAAATACACGGAAAACGGTGAGATCAAAACCATGCCCCCTGTGGAAGTCATGCTCTCTGACCGCCGTGAGTTTGAACTGGCTGAGCAAGGGTTTATTGGCCTGACATTACGCAAAGGCACCGACAACGCGTCATTTTTCTCAGCAAATTCCTGCCAAAAACCAAAATATTTTGGTAATACACCGGAAGCAAAGCAAGCGGAAACCAATTTCAAGCTGGGCACTGAACTCCCCTATCTGTTTGTGATTAATCGCATCGCTCACTACATCAAAGTATTACAGCGTGAAAATATCGGCAGTTGGAAAACCCGCAGTGAACTTGACCGTGAGCTGAACAACTGGATTCGCCAGTTTGTCGCCGACCAAGACAATCCTCCTGCTGCCGTTCGTAGCAAACGTCCTTTGCGCGAAGCTGAAATCATTGTCACTGACGATGAAGGTAACCCCGGCTGGTTTAGAGTAGAAATGAATGTCCGCCCCCACTTTAAATATATGGGTGCCAGCTTCACATTGTCATTGGCTGGCAAATTGGACAAAACGTAAAACGGTCAACATTTATCAACGGTAAGCCGTAATCTGCCGGAAAGAAATGCTTTCTGGCAGTGTCATTCAGGGAGAGGTCGGAAGGTTTCCGCTGTCGATGAGCGGTAGAAAGGACAGCGGAAACTTACGCCAGAAACATAATATAAAACTAATAATAAAACCAATAATAAAACCAATAAAACGATAAAACATAACCCATTCAAAGAAAGCGGTTTGAATGAATACTTTGAATTATTATTTCGGTGTGGTGCTTAGGCATAACGCCTAGGGTTAACATTATCCCCAAAAAGTAAAACCAATATTTCATATTGCAACCGTCATTTGGGAATATCATTTTATTCATGCATCACGTAAAAAGTATGCAACAAATCGAAACCGGGGAGCGTATACTTCCCGTAATTATCAACACGCAGTAATGGTAATTTTTCGGTAATCTTAAGTCTGAAATAAACTTAAGTTTGTCACTAAGCCTGTACCTATACCTGTAAGTAAGGTCAGCAATAAAGTACCAAAATTATAAATTAGCGAATTTCTATCGCTAGGCTTTAGCTCATAAAGGAGACCACAATGCCAATACCCGCGTATATGTCTGTTGAAGGCGTCACCCAAGGAATGATTACCGAAGGTGCTCTGTCTGAAGACAGTGTCGGCAGTCTGTATCAAGAAGGCCATGAAGATCAGTTCATCGTTCAGGCTTTTGAACACAACATCATTATTCCTCGTGACCAACAAAGTGGGCAGCCTTCTGGCTTGCGCGTACATCAGCCGTTGAAAATCACCAAGGTTTTTGATAAATCATCTCCTTTGCTTTATCAAGCACTGGTTACCGGAGAAAGTCTGAACTGTGAAATCAACTGGTACCGCACATCATCTGAAGGTGCGGCCGAACATTATTTCACTCAACTGCTAGAAGGTGCTGTTGTGGTCGACATCAAGTCAATCATGCCGAACTGTCAGGACCCTTCTCAAGCGCACTTTACACATCTTGAAGAAGTGTCCTTTAGCTACAGTACGATTACCTGGACGCATGAAATTGCGGGCACTGAAGGTAATGACGACTGGCGCATTGGCCCAGGTGGCGGTTAGTCCATTCTGTCGTTTCAATCCAGGCCCGATATTTCAAAATGGGCCTGGCTTGAAACATTGGAATTCAATACATAATGCTGAATGATAAAACCTTATATTACGCTATTGCTTTTGCGATAGTGATGCCATTCCTAGCGTCCTGCGCTTCCCAGCCTGATAAACTGGAAGTCGCGCCTGAAGATTGGAAATTTAAAGACCGGGCGATTTTTTTAGAATTTAAAGCCCCGGCAGATTTGAATGCCTATAATGGCCGGCCTCATGCTCTGGCAGTGGGTATTTACCAATTAAATGACCCCAATACATTCTCAGGCCTCAGCGCCACGCGTGAAGGTGCTGTTGAGTTATTGAGAAAAGGTAAGCTGGACGACACGATTGTTCACTTTACCCGTATTACCGTGCAGCCAGGCGAACATAAAAGTATTGTTCTGAATCGTGCAGAAACGGCACAATATGTCGGCATGATCAGCGGATATTTTGGGCTCAGCCCAACCAATGACGTCGAGCTGTTCCCTATTCCGGTTAAGGCCAGTAAACGGGGTTTGGTTGAGAATGGTTTAGCCGCCGTCAAATTAATTGCGGATGAAGCGAAAGCCAAGCCCAAAGATTTATATTTAAATATCAATTTAGGCCGGGACAGTACCAAACAAATGGTCATCATAGAACCATTAAATAGAATTACCAGCAAAGCAAAAAAACGCAATAAACCTGAAGATAAAAAACAATAATTTTTTGAAGGATTACATACCGTGGATGGTTTAAAACCAATATTCTGGCATCAGGGACTGTTTCTGCAACCACAGCACTTCCAACAGTCTGATCTCTATAATCGTTCTTTACTGACACCCTATCAGCAACATTTGCAGCCACATTTTTGGGGTGTGTGCGATATGGAGTTGACGAAAACCGCTCTACAGCACCGCACTTGTGAAATCGAAAAAGGCAGTTTCCTGTTTCAAGACGGAACCTATGTCACCCTGCCAGACAATGGCATTGTGTCTAGCCGCTCTTTCGACGATGCCTGGGTGGAGACCGACAAGCCATTCACTATCTACCTGGGATTGCGAAAACTCAACCCACATGAAGATAATGTCACTACCGTCGATAATCTCGCGGATGTTTCCAAAATAAAAAGTCGCTATTTAACGCTGTCTAACCCTCAGGATGCTAAAGACATCTACAAGGAAAGCAGCGTCGCTCATGTGAAGTATCTCACCCATGTCGTGCAAATCATCTGGGAAACCGAAAAAGATAATATGGATCAATTTTTACTGATCCCTATTGCTCGTGTGATTCGTGACGGTGACAGTATCGTCTACGACAAGACGTTTAGCGCACCCGTCGTGAGTTTGAATGCAGCACCTGAATTGTTGAGTCAAATCAAAGAAATCCGTGATGAAATTACCGGCCGCGCCATGCAGCTAAGTGGTTACAATACGCCAGGCAAGGAAACCAATAAATACGACGCCACATTAATGCGTTATATTCTTGCGCTGCGCTCTTTGAGTCGTTACATACCCAAACTTTTTCACGGCACGGAAGATGGTGCCCAACACCCTTGGCACATCTATGGTGTATTACGGGAATTAATTGGTGAAATTAGCACCTTTACTGATAGTGTCAATATGTTGGGAGAAACCAGCACGGGTGAACGTCTGGTTCCTGCTTACAATCACACTGAACTGGGTGAATGTTTTCAAGCCGTGCGTTCGCTCATTTCACACTTGCTCAATCAAATAACCGTCGGGCCGCAATACCTGGTAGACATGGCATTTGATGGTGTTTGTTTCACCACACCCGTGCCACCTGAATTCTTCGAATCGCGTTATGACTTTTATTTAATGGTCAGCACTCAACTCAGCTTTCAGGATGCCCAACAGTCGTTGCTAACGTCCGCCAAACTGGCCTCACGCGATACGGTACAAACCTTGGTCGAACGATCACTGCCAGGGGTCGGCATTATTAATGTTGCCACCCCTCCATCAGAACTTCCGCGCCGCCCTTCCACCGCTTATGTGCGACTGGATGTTCATGATGAACAATGGGCTTCAATTGAGCGTCACCGTGATATCGCCCTGCTCTGGGAAGATGCGCCCGAAGACGTTTCTGTTGAATTAGTGGTTGTGAGGAGATAAGAAATGCGGCTGGTCGACTGCTATATAGATACCCTGTTGTTCACTCGCGCCTTGTCTGAGCGTATTGCCGTGGAAAATCTCTCCTATGAGGAGCTACACGAAACCTATCTCAAACTGTTAAGTGATGCAGAAATTACCGCCACTAAAAAAGGCCATAACGCAGATACTTTTCACGCGGGAAAATTTGCAGTGGTCGCTTTTATTGATGAGATTATTTTGTGTTCCGCTTGGCCGAACAAATCTGCATGGCAAAAAATGCCGTTACAGCGTAAATTTTTTGATACTACCAATATTGGTGCTGAGTTTTATGACCACTTAAACCAATTAAGTAAACATGGGCCGGACAAGGAAGTTCGCGAAGTTTTTTCTCTCTGCCTTGGCTTGGGTTTTAAAGGTAAGTATTTCAGTCTTGATGACCGCCCTAAATACGAAGAAGTTAAAGCCTTTAACCTCGGCGTGTTGCTACCCGATGAAGCCAAAGGAAATATCGATAAAACGATACTTTTCCCCCTCGCTTATGGTGAATCAGCCTTTAATGGCAAGGGAAGCTTTATTCCTCGTTTAAATGTGTTACCGGCTGTCATCGGCGTACCGCTCGGTGTATTTGTCGCCACTGTGGTTGTATACCACTACATGATGGGCAGCCAAATGGATGCCATTATCTCTGCTGTTAAATTCTAGAATTGTGACCTGAATCGTTATGTGGAAAAAAATCCTTAAGTTTTTAATGTGGCTATTTATTATTGCGCTGATTTCGGGAATCGTTATCGGCGCAACAATCCTTATGGGCCGCCCAATAATTGAAGGGGCTTATGCCCTCGGTGCCATCTTTGGTATTTGGTTCTTGGTTATTGTTATCCGTAAATTAATTATCCGGATGCGTGCCAAGGCCCAGGTTAACCGCATCTTGAATCAGGGAACGGCGGACGAGCAATCCGACTTGGGGATGAACGATACCCAACTGTTGAAAGAACTCAAAGGCGGTTGGTCGAAAGCACTCACTACCCTTAAAAAATCTCAACTTAAATTAAAGGGCAATCCTCTGTATGTATTGCCCTGGTATATGGTCATTGGCAAACCGCGTTCGGGTAAAAGTACCGCGCTGAAAAATGCCAAATTATTATTGCCTGAAATTGATCTACCCAAGCAAACCGAGGGCTCTACGCTCAATCTTGCCTGGTGGTTATACGAAGAAGCCATTGTTATCGATACTGCGGGTCGTTATGCCGTGCCCGATGATGAAACCCGTGACCGTAAGGAATGGGGCACATTACTGGGCATGTTAGCGCGTCACAAACAAAAAGAACCCATCAATGGCCTGGTTGTTGTCGTTACCGCAGATCGTTTGCTCAATGACAACGAAGACACCTTAATGGAAGAAGGCCGTCAGGTACGTGCCTCCATTAATGAGTTAATGGAAAAACTCGAAGTTCACGTTCCTATTTACCTCATGATCACCAAATGCGACCTGATCGAAGGCTTTTCCGACTGGTGTGAATACGTTCCCGAGAAGTCCTTGCTGCAACCGATGGGCTTCCTTAAAGAAGAACAAGGTGGAGACATCCACGACATCGTTAATCAGGGCCTCGACAGTGTACTAGACCGTATGAAAGACCTGCGCCTGCTCATGCTGGAACGCAGTCAAAATATCGATGACTGTCTGCTCACTCTGCCACGCAATATGGACAAACTGCGTGAGGGTTTACACGCCTTCATTAACGCGGCATTAAAAGAAAATCCCTATCAGGATACGCCCAAATTTCGGGGGCTTTATTTTACCTCCAGTCAACAAAACATTACTGAACGTGATGGCAGTAGCAAAGCACGTGACCACGGCATGTTTTTACAACAGTTGTTCACGCGTGTTATGCCCGCTGACCGAGGACTGCTGGACACACTGCCCAGCGCCGCGCGATTACGCCGCGCAGCGTTGCAGTATGGCCTGAGTATTGGCGGCGGATTAACCGTGCTAGCCTTTATTACGCTAACTATTCTGTTTACCGGTGACCATGCGCGCCTGAAAGAAATCAAATCGGTCTACAGTACGATTGATCTCCAACAAAGAAATATCAATGAGCAAGTGTATGCCCTGAGTAACCTGCGTGAACTTATTCTCGAATTAAGTGCTGAGGAAGACGCTTGGACAATACCCTGGCTGGGTGGTTTTTCCCGTTCTGAACAACTTGAAAAACTCATCACGGCTTATAATGAAAATTTCAACCTGCAAATTTTAGGTGCGCTGGACAAGTCACTTAAAAAGACCATTAACACCTTGAAGCCAGAAGTGACCAGTGACTTGGCTGGTGGCTTGATTCGCCGTATTAACCTGATCAAAACACGCATCAAGGATGAGCCTGAAGTTTCCCTTGATGACAAACCCACCATCTCTTATGAATACCTGTTAGTTGCCAACGACACCTTTGATCGCGATACCGCTCAATTATTTAACGACTTGTACATTACTTACCTTCGCCAAACCCAGGGTACTGCAGCGTTAGAAGCGGAAAGTGGCGCACTTCAAGATGCCCTGCTACAACTTATTAAACGGACTCATGGTGATTACAGCTGGATAATCGCTTGGGCTAACAGCCAAGGGTTTGACCCCGTTACCATCAAGCAATTTTGGTCAGGCAGCCGTGACCTTGATAACCCGCCGTTGGTTGAATCGGCTTACACATTACAAGGCCGCGATTTCCTGATGGATTTTTTGGTTGAGCTGGAGGCCGCCAATGATGGTGCCAGCCGTCTGGCCGACATCAAAAAAGAATTTGAAGTGTATTACGAGCGTCGCTACATCACTGCCTGGCAGGAGTTTGCGGAAAACTTTGACCTCGGCAAAAATAAATTACGCGATAAAAAAGAATGGATGTTTTCACTTGAACGCATGGCAACACGCGAAAACCCCTACTTTGCGCTAATGAAACGCATTAATACCGAATTAAAACCCTTCCCCAACGCCTCGCAACAGTTTGAGGCACTGGGAATGATTGGCTACTTTAATGAAATGTTGGCTTACACCAAAAAAGAAGGCGGTGGCAGTAATTCAGCGTTAACTAAAATGGCCCTTAAATTAGTCGGTAAAGCCGGCAAAGTCGGAAAGCTTGTTGCCAAAGTGGGCAAAAAAGGCATGAAAGCCAAGAAAAAACTGGGCGGCAAAGGTGGCGCACAAATGGCTAATGTCATCGAGGATGCCGCCAAAGCGCTGGATGAGTACAAAAAGTCACTGCTAAATGTGGCCTTTAGTGCCGATACCGGTTCACAATCTTATGCCGCTACCTCTGCCTTGTTTAGCAACAAACGTGACCCTGGTGCGGGTGACGGCGCTGCGGCTGCGGCTTGGAAAGCCATCATCCAACTGCAAAGACTGGTTGGCCGGCCCCTGCCCAGCAATAAAGTGTTCTGGAGCCTTTATACCGGCCCGCTCACTATCGCCCATGAGTTTATGCGCGAAGAAGCGTCCTGTTTCTTGCAAGACAAATGGCAAAATAATGTCCTTGCGGGCATAGAAGGTGTCACCAAGAACAAACTCAGCAATACCTTGATTGGCGAAGAAGGCCTGGTATGGTCCTATGTTGAAGGTGATGGAGCACCGTTCCTGAACAAACCACCCAAAAAGGGCTACCTCGCCAATGACCTTAACGGCAAACGCATCCGTTGGACACCGAACTTTCTGGATTTCATCAACAAAGCGGCGGCAGGCCGATATATCGTCGGCAGCAAATTTTCTGTCAAAATGAATGCGTTACCCACGGGCGTCAACCAAAATGCCAGCATATCGCCCTACGCTACATTTTTGACCCTACATTGTGCGGATGGCGTACAAGAACTGGCTAACTATAACTATCCTGGTTCTACAGAGTTTAACTGGTCTCTCGAGACCTGCGGTGCAACGACGCTGCAAATTGAGATTGGCCATGTCACCCTGCGTAAACAGTACAAAGGGCCAAAAGGCTTTAGCCGTTTTCTGAATGACTTTAAAGATGGTCGCCGTATATTTGTCTCAAGTGAATTCCCTGACCAGGAAAAACAATTGGAAAATGAAGGTGTGCTCGCCGTGGATGTAAACTATGAAATATTTGGACAGGAACCTATTATCCAAATGTTAGAAAATGCACCTATGAATGCACCTCAACGCGCTACTTATTGCTGGTAACAAGCGACAGAGCTAATGACAAATCAATCTCAACAAAATGCTGGTAACCAGCAACACACATCGTGACAAATCAATCTCAACAAAATATTGAGCGCGTCAACCTTGTCTACCGCTCTGGTGACAAGAATACAGGCATTGATGTTGAACTGCCTTTTCGTGCGCTGGTGCTGGGTGACTTTACACAATCCGCAGCGTCGGAATTTTTTGACGAGCAATCGCCCATTTCCGTCACCGTGGACAATATTAATGACGTAATAAAAGGCGCAAACATTACGCTTACGCTCAACGTGCGTAATTGTTTAATTGACGATGAGTCCGCTGACCATTTAACGATTAGCCTGCCAATAACGGCTCTCAGTGACTTTGAGCCACATGCCATTGTTAAAAACGTGCCATACCTGGCTAAATTGGCGACCTTGAGAAAGTACATATTAGCGGCACTGGAAGGCGATTCCGATACGAAAAACAATACCGGCCTTAACGCTCATATAGAAAGTGATGAAGACATTGCGGCTTTTGTACAACGGTTTACATTCGACGATGAATTCAGCCAGTCGTCCCTGAGTATTCTGGTCACGGACATTGATGATCGACTGAGTGCTCAGATGGATGAGATCATCCACCACGAACACTTCGAGTCTCTGGAGTCGGCCTGGCGGGCCTTGCATTTTTTAGTCGAACGTACCCCCTTCGATGAAAATTGTACCGTTGAAATTTTGGATCTCAGCAAACAGGCGCTACTGGAAAATTTTGAGGATGTTCCCGAAACTATTCAGTCGCAGCTCTACCATATTGTTTACAGCTCTGAATTTGGCCAATTTGGCGGCCGCCCCTATAGTGTCATTATTGGTAATTATGACTTTTCTCCATCCGCACCGGATATGCGCTTACTGCAACAACTTGCGGCCGTTAGCAGTATTTCACATGCCCCCTTTATTGCAGCGGCCTCCCCTGAGTTTTTTGATATTGATAATTTTTCAGGTCTAACCCGGTTGCGAGATTTATCGGCCATTTTTGAACAGCCCCGTTTTGCAAAATGGAACTCATTCCGGGAATCCGAAGATGCCCGTTATATCGGACTCACGCTGCCCGGCTTTTTATTACGTGCTCCCTATGAATCCGATGTCGATGGCGCCTTTAATTATCAGGAACGCTACGATAAAAATAAGGTGGGCGGTCTGTGGGGAAATTGTGCCTTTGCCTTTGCCTCACGACTACTCGATAGCTATTCCCAATACCGTTGGTGTCTCAATATCAGCGGCGCACAAGATGGAAAAGTCGATGGCTTGAATATGAGCAACGCCGCCAACAGCCATCGTTCAATCATTCCGACACGGGTATTAATTTCTGACAGACGCGAATCAGAGCTCGTTAAGTATGGGTTTATACCGCTGAGTGTGCGCAAAGGTAGTGACACCGCCGCCTTTTATTCAGCTCAGTCTGTTCAATCCGCCAAGGTGTTTGCGGATACCGAAGAAGGAAGAGCTTCTACCCTCAACCATTTGTTAGGGGGGCAATTTCCTTATCTGTTTATCGTTTCCCGCCTGTCGCATTATTTAAAAATGATGCAACGTGAAAACATTGGCAGCTGGAAGACCCGCTTGGATATCGACAAAGAACTCAATAACTGGCTACGCCAATATATTTCTGACATGGACAACCCGACACCGGCGGTTCGTGCGCGTCGCCCTTTGCGCAAGGCACAAGTCAAAATTCGTGAAGTCGAAGGTAAAAGCGGCTGGTATTTAATCAAGCTGGTCGTCGTCCCTCACCTGAAATACATGGGTGAGTCGTTCTCATTAAATGAAACCGGAAAGCTCGACCTTGTCTGACGCGATGGCGTCTTGTCACAATGGAATGACCTTAACGAATTTGCAACAACGGCCTTGAGAGGAAACAGAAAATGCCATTACCCGGAAATATAACCATCATCGGTGAAGAGCAAGGCCAGATTGAAGGCTCTTGTGAAACCGATGGACGTGAAGGAACCATCCAGGTTCTAAAGTTCGACCACTGCGTCGAGATTCCAACCAGTAATGATGGCATTACCGCGGGACGTCGTGTGCATCGCCCTTTTACGATAAGCAAGGAAACCGACAAAAGCACCCCGATGTTATTCCAGGCCTTGTGTACCGGCGAACTGTTGAGCGAAGTGATTATGGATTGGTACCGCATTGATGGCACCGGCGAACAAGAACTTTACTACACCATTAAACTTTATAATGCCTTAATCAGCAAAGTCCGCCCCTGGGTGCCCGACATTCTCGACCAAAGTAAGAGTGCATACCGGCATATGGAAGATGTTTCCTTTACCTATGAAAAAATCATCTGGACATGGGAACCTGACGGTATCGAATTCGAAGATGCCTGGGGTGAAATGGCCTAGTCCAGCTTACAAATCATATGTCTAACGAACGTCTTTTAAAACGCGTCAAACAGTGGAGTATGCGCCAGGTTCCGGCTTCGGATCACGGTGTCTATGTCGAATCGGTTTTGGCTGACCTCTCCATGTTATATAACACACAACATGGCACGGCGCTGATTGATAACACATATGGCTTGCCCGATTTTACCAACATTTTTAACAATCTAACGCCCCCGGATATCGATATGATGCAACGCGCCATCATGGATACTACGAACCGATTTGAAACCCGACTCAAATCGGTCACCGTTAATTATGAAGACCGGAAAAATGAATTTGGTCTACTCCGGTTTAGCGTAACCAGTCAATTAATGTTTCTGGACGGATTGTTTCCCTTGAACTACAGCGTATTACTCAATGGCGATGGCAGTGTCGCCATTGAGGTGAAATAAAGGTCACAATGAGCACGGAATATTACAAAAAAGCATTAACCGGATTACGGGAAGAGGCCGCCATTTTTGCGCGCGCTAACCCTGCACTCGCCCCCCATTTGGCAGGCCCGAGTCCTGACCCGGACGTTGAACGCCTACTCGAAGGTGTTGCTTACCTCACCGGCAATATTCACCAAAAACTGGATGAAGATTTTCCTGAGTTTGCGCAGGGCATAATGCAACTTGCCTTTCCACACTATCTTCGCCCCCTGCCCTCTGCGACGATTATTCAGTTTACCCCTAAGAATATTCTAAAAGGTAAACTCACCATCCCGGTTGGCACCTATATTGATTCCATTGATGTCGAAGGCAGTAAATGCCGTTTTCGTACCTGCTCTGAAGTCGAAGCGATACCACTATCCGTTACCGATGCAACCATCGCGGATCTCGGCAGCAGTCGCAAGCGCATTGAAATCAGTTTCAATCTATCCGGTGTGAGTCTGAGCGAATGGACCTCAAACAAACTACGTCTGCATATTCACGGTGACCTTTCCGGGGCCACCAACCTGTTTATGGCCATGCAACACTATCTCGACAAAATGTACATTGAAACACCATCGGGAAAGCATGAAATTGATACGGAACAGTTAACACCGGCGGGCATGTCTGCCGAAGAAGGGCTTATTCCCTATCCCGGCAACTCATTTCCAGCCTACCGTCTGATACAGGAATACTATTTGCTCAAAGAAAAGTTCCTGTTTCTCGATTTGCACGGGATTAATGAGTGGAAAAGCAAAATTGGCAGTAGTCAATTTAAGCTCATTTTAGAATGCAAAGAGATGCCTTTTATTCTGCCGCGCATAAACAGTGACTGGTTTGTATTACATGCTACTCCGGCGATAAACCTGTTTGAGCATGAAGCAGAACCCACTGCCATTACTCACCGACAAAGTGAAGTACCGCTACGCCCTTCTCGCGCTAAAGATGAAAGCACTCAAATCTATGAGATCAAATCCATTGTTGGTCATAATCGTAAACAGGCCAAAAAAACCGAATATAAGCCCATCGGAATGTTTGACCCCAGCGCACAGTCTGCGCCGGTTTACCAAACCACTTTTCGACCTTCGGAATCTGGCAAAATCAATGAGCCCTATATCACCATCAGCTACCCGCAGGATTATGGCATTCCGGATCAGGAAACCATTATCGCTCAGTTAACCTGTAGTAATGGAAGTCTACCTGCTGGCCTGCGTCCGGGGGATATTTGTAAGGCCACCAGTTCCACCTCAGAATTAGTCGAGTTTAAAAATATCACACCGGCCACAGACTGTTATCAGGTCCCTACTGGCAAAAATGTATTATGGCGTTTGATGTCACATCTTTCCCTTAACTTGCTGTCCCTTGCCGATGCTGAAAACCTGAAAGCACTGCTGAATCTTTATATCTTTGGCGGTGGTAAAAATAAAAATGAAGAAATGGCAGACCGTCGTCGCATCGACAGCATATCTGATTTAACGGTGACCACTGAAGACCGTTTTGTCTCCGGGCTGATCATGCGTGGCCAGGCCATTAATATTGTTGCACGGCTTGATCACTTCGCCTGTCACGGAGACTTTTATCTGTTTGGCACAATTCTCAACCAGTTACTGGCCAGTTTTTCCTCCATTAATTGCTACACACGCCTGATATTTAAAGACGAAACCAGCGGCGAAGAATTTGTCTGGCCCGCCATGCTGGGAGGCCGTCCATTAACCTAAAAGATGACATTCTGGAGAATGCTTCAGAATACGATTTTTACCAGGCCGTACGCCTATTAAAGCGTCTCCAGGAAGATCGCAAAGGACGACGAGCCCCCACGCTTAAAATTCGCCCGGAACTCAGCCTGGATTTTCCCGATGCTGATATTTCCGCAGTTGAAGAATTAGAAAACAACAGTGGATTCAGTTTAACCACCACATTTATGGGCCTGTACGGCGTTTCCTCTCCCTTACCCACCTTCATCACTGAAGACCTGCTCGATGAAGAATGGGACGAGCAAAACAGCCAGCGTGGCTTCCTGGATATTTTTCACCATCAACTCTTTCCCCTGCTCTATCAGGCATGGCATAAATACCGTTTCAGCCACAACGCCGTTGAAGCCCAAAATGAAGCCTATTGGCAGATCATCTTCAGCCTGTTTGGTATCGGCTCGGAAGAGTTTCTTAAAACCGTCGACAACCCCTACGTATTAATGCGTTACGCCGGAATATTAATGCAACAGCCCAAATCACCAATGGGCTTGGAAACCATTCTGAAAGACTATCTGGGTGATACCACCATTAATATCATTCCCTGTGTGCGCCGTACGGTCGCCATTACGAAAGACCAACAGTTGCACATTGGCAAACAAGCCAACACCCTCGGCAAAGACACCATGCTGGGCGGTGAGATTGATGATTTAAGCGGAAAATTCACCATTTCCATCGGCCCAATGGATGAAGCAACCTTTCATACCTATTTTAATCGCCAGGAAACCATCGTCTTCATCAAACAACTGTGTCAGTTTTATCTATCGTTACCATTAGAAACCGATATTAAATTAATCATCGAAAAAGAGAGTGCGAAATCCTCGACCCTTGGGGGTGAACAGTGGTCATCCCTCGGATATACCACATGGTTACTCGCCGACAGTAACCCGGAGACACTGGAGATTACCTTACCGCTCAATCAGTTTTCGCAACAATCTGTTTCCGACGCCGTTCCGCATTAAATGCCCCATAGGAAAATAATGCGGCAGTGCGTAGGAGCGGCTTCAGCCACGATAATCAACGGCAATGTGCTGAGTGCTGAGTCCTTATTTTCGTAGGTCACGTTGCGCCGCTACGTGACGCAAGGCTTTAATCGAGCACAGCGGCTCTCGAATAAAAATGATCGTCATGTAACTTCGTAACATGACCTACAACAATAAAGGCTTACAAAAAGATAAGCCTTAAGAACAATCTTTAAAAATAAACATATACTTTTTGATTCAGGCAGACAAATGACCTCTCCAACATTCAAATTCACAAGCCATGCGACTGGTGGTGATCTTTTTTCCGTGGTGAGTTATACCGCAACAGACAGTATATCCAACCTCTACCGGTACGATATTACGCTCAAAGCACCTTTGGCTGCGGCCATTGACCTGGACGACATGCTAGATAGCTCCGCCCGGTTCAGCATTGACATCGGCGAAGGCGAATCCCCTGTGCATGGAATATTAAGCACCTTCGATGAAGTCAGAATGTCCGGAGACTATGTTTTTTATCAGGCGGTGCTGGTCCCACGCCTGTGGAACCTTTCAACGTACAAAACCAACGAAATCTACACCGCCGAAAAAACGGTCGACAATATCATTCGTACCGTATTGAACAATGCTGACCTGACCGAAAATGTAGACTATGACCTCACTAACATCAAAGGAACGCTGCTGGAAAGAGATTACGTTTGCCAGTTCCGCGAGTCTGATTTTGCCTTCATCTCCCGTCTCATGGAAAACGAAGGCATCTATTTTTTCTTCGAGCAAGGTGTTGATGCCGAAATGCTCGTTATCGCAGACGATGCGCAATATGATGATATCTCACAACCCGCCGCTACCTTCGACACTGCGCCGCAATCTCATCGTGTTGGCGAATCTGTCCAGTCCTGGCTGTGCCGTAAACAACGGCAACCAGAAAACGTCACCGTACGCGATTACAATCCGGAACAACCTTCATTGGATGTCTACGATACTCAAACAATCGACAGTGCCGGGCAAGGTACCGAATACCTCTATGGTGAAAATTTCTTAACCGAGGGCGAAGCCGAACATCTGGCCCAAGTGAGAGCAGAAGCCTTTATCTGCCGTAAAACACAATACTACGGCGAGAGTGGTATCAGTGGCTTTAATGCGGGCTTCACCTTCAAATTAGGCAGCCACCCCAACGACAAATATAACGACATTAATTACCTCATTACCGAAGTCACACACGAAGGCCAGTTCCTTGACCAAAATGCCTCAGACAGCGGTGAAACTAAACCCATCTATAACAACACCTTTGTCGCCACCGAAGCCAGCATACCCTTTCGCCCAGCCATAAAAACACCGAAGCCCCGTTTTTTCGGCACCATGACCGCCTTCGTTTACTCTGAAGCCGCGACAGACATGGCGGAGATTAATGAAGACGGCTGTTACCGCGTTCACATGCCCTTCGACAAAGCCGACGGCAGCAAAACCAGCACCGACCCAGACCGCAAAGCCAGTTGCTGGATACGCATGGCCCAACCCTACGTCGGCGAAGGTGAAGGCATGTACTTCCCGTTACGCGGTGGCACCGAAGTATTGCTCACCTTTATTAATGGTGACCCGGACAGACCGGTTATTTCAGGTGCCTTGCCCAATGCCTCCAACCCCAGTTTATTAACCAGCGATAAACCGACTGAATCGGTCATCCGTACCAAAGGCAATAACAGAATCAGAATGGAGGACAAGCCAGGCTCAGAACGGATTATGATGGAAAGCCCCATGGCTAACTCCTGGGTGCGCATTGGTGCGCCCAATGACCCAGTAACACTCAACGGTTCCGCAACCATCTATTTGGCATCAGGGGCCAGCTATACCGAACAAGGAGCCTATAGCAGCAAAGATGGTACTAATACGCCAATTTCTGCACCCACAACCATTCGGCGCGCAGATGGATCGACAGTAACCGCAGTCGACACCAATGCCGATGATATTTATTACCTGGAATATGTGGACGACACTGATACCGCCATTCGCACAGTCACTGTGGGCGATGAGTTTATCGATAGACTGACTGGCCACGGTATACGCATTCAAACATCCGGGAATTTATATCAGGAAGCCCAAAGCCAACATGCCGAATACACCAAAGGCACCCCGTCCAGCGCATCTTTACCTCGAAAAGGCAGCGGTGATCCGACCAATCAAATTGGTGACCTTTATGATAAATTTGCCGGTACCAGTAAAAGTTATACCCCAACCGGCCTTAAAAATTTTGATGAAAGCGCTATAACTGACGCCGAATCCAAAAATTTCTTATGCACTGTTATTAACAACGCCCACGTCCAACTCTCCAGCCTCGATACCGTCAATACCCAGGAAGGTAACATTTACGATTTTGGGGGTTATTGGAATTACAATCTCGGTAATAGTTATGCAGAGGACTGGATCAATCAGTCTGCCAAACTTAATCAGCGAAACTCTCTAACATGGCCAACAGATGGTTCTGGGACGTCCTTAAATACGGCCGATAGTCAACGTATTCAGATGGGAATATCGCTCTTAAATACCTTGACAACGGTAGCACTTGTCACACCTCTCGTGAGTGTTTCAGCTCCACATATAGGCAGTCTTGTTGGCGGTATTCTAGCAGGTACCGCAGGAGGATTAGTGTCAGGAGTAATCATCGGTGCGGTAAATGTCTCGGGCGCCGAAACCATTCAAGTCGATATTGGTGACGTTATCGCGGGACCCGGGTCAGGAAAAATCGAATCCTGGCGTGGTATTGTAGGCAGCAGTTTTACAAAAGTTAATACCACTACCGGAAAACCCAATGATGATTTTGATAATACCCAAAGTTTCGGATCAGATGCTGATTCCAAGCTTGGCCCCATGCATACAGATACCACCTGGGTAGAAAAGTCTTTTGGAGATCATTACAGTTTCAATAAAGGTAATACCATCGATATCAACATCGGCCACAAGGAAGAACACCAGCGCGGTGATAGCTATGAATTCCGTTACGGAGGGAGACATGAAGAATTCAAGTTTGATGGTGAAGGAAAAAAATGTGTATGGGAACGATATGAAAAAAACACCAAAACCGAACTTCACTGGGATCAGGTCTCTGGCGAACTGATCAGTGCTGAATATGTGAATCACGGTCACTTCTTCGCCAATCTAACACTCCCTTCATTGCCAAAATTACATCTGGATCTCAGTCTCAACAGCATGGATATTTCATTAAGTGCCAGTGTAGGTATGAAAATTGATATCAGTGCCTCGTTAGGCATAGAGTTTGAAGTTAAGGCAGCTGCTGGCTTGTACATGAGTTTCGAAAGAAAGCTCGGCGGCGAGATTAAAATGAATGAAATAACCGGTAAATTTGAATTTAAAACCATCGGATTTAAAGCGGCAAAAGAGGAAGCCATTGAAGCAAAATCACGTAATTTAGTTCTGGAACAAATGCTGACTAAATTGAAATCAGATGGTCTTGTACTTAAAGATGAGAAACTGAGTCTTGAGTCTGGCGCATTAAAACTGGATACAAAAGGTTTTAAATTCACCTGATGATGCAAAATATAATTCGCCCATTACAACTCAGTGTTAATCATCAGGTATTAGAACAAGACAATAAGTTTTATTTCATTGCTTCTGTCACCTTAGGCTTAAGCCTTAAAACCGGAAAATCTCTTCTGGAAATGGAATTCCAGAAAGATGCCTTTGAATGCATGGGAGACCATATTATTCCTGATAGTGGTATGCCCAAGCCCCAATCAGAATTTTTGGCTTCAGGCACTTTTTATTCCAGAAATGGCGAGCCAGTTCCCGCCGGTAAAGTGAAAATTCGTTTAGGGGAAAAAGAAAAAGAACTCTACCTGTTTGGCGAACGCGAGTGGAATTTAGGCCTACCCACTGACCCCATCCCTTTTTCGGAATTACCGCTGGACTATGCGACGGCCTACGGTGGTAATGGTTTTGAAAAAAATCCAAAAGGAATGGGGTATGAGTCTGAAAATCTGCCAAAAATAGAAAACCCCAAAAAGCTCATTACCTCAGCGTCCAGTCAAACTAACCCTGCTGGTTTCGCCCCCCTCGACCCTTCCTGGCCACAACGACTGCGATTCCAGGGGACTTATGGTGATGATTACCTGGAAAAATATTTCCCCGGTTATACACCTGACTTTGACTGGCGCTTTTTTATGGCGGGGCCCGAAGACCAATGGAACAAGGGTTATTTTGTAGGCGACGAATCCTTTGAAATCCATAATATGCATCCTGAAAACCCGATCATAAAGGGCCAGTTGCCGAACTATGTAGCGCGATGTTTCATTGAAGAGCACAAAGCCGACGACAAACCAGAGGGGAAGCCAGAGGGGAAGCCAGAGGGAAATGGGGATACGCCACAGTCAATAAAAACTGACATCATTGAGCTTCCGCTGAATCTCGATACTGTCTGGTTTTTCCCTGAAAAAGACCTGGCACACCTTATTTGGCGAGGCGTAGCCGAGGTGACCGACGACGAAGCCGACCAAATTAAAAACCTGCTGGTGGCCTTCGAAAGCCGAGACGAAGAACCGCGTTCCGTCGCTTACTATCAAAATGCGCTGCAACGCCGGTTAAACAGCGATGACGCCTTGCTGAACCATTTCAATACAGAAGACCTTATCCCGACTAAAGAAGAATCAGCCATGGACTTGCTTCAGGATATGGCGCTGGAAGACATGGAAGAAAGCCCGTTCACCAACAACATTGACGCAAAGATGGCGGCCTCTGAGGCATTAGTCAAAGAAAAAATGGAAGAAGCATCGGCGTTACTGGACAAGAATATGGAAAACGTAACACCGGATGCTGACATTGAAAAGCTTAATTTGGATGAATTATTAAACCCTGCTTCGCCGCAAAAAATGGAACTTGACCCTGATGTTGCCGCATTAAATAAGAAACTGGAAGAAATTCTACCGGGTATTACCAGTGGCGACCCAAAGCAAATACGCTTAAAAAATTTCTCCTTCGATAAAATCGATAAAATTTTCGATGAAATCAACATCCTCACGGACAAAAAACAAAAACTGGCATTGACTGAACTCGACAAAATGCAGGACACGCTGGCAGAACAAACTAAAAGTAAAATGGATAACCTGAAGGACATAGACCCTGAGCAACGCGCCAAAATGGAAGAATCACTCGCGCAATTTACCGACATTAAAAACGCGGGCATCTCTGGTGAGCCCCCTCAAGTCAAGGTACCTTTACCTAGAGTGGATATTGAAAAAATATCCTCTGCCTTAGGCGATGTATCACCCCAAATAAACGAAGGCATGATCCAACTACAAAACATGTTGGCCACCGAAACAGACCCGGAAAAAATCAAACAATACGAAGACATCATTAATCAATCTCAAGTAGACAATACAGAAGAGATGAAAGAAAGTTTTATTCAGGCTGAAAAGGATTTTAAGGAAATTTACAGAGGTTCAGCGCACTTTCAACAGCCCGGGCTAACACCCCACTCTCGTGCTGACGATGCTGTAAAAACTGAATTCCTGAAAGATGTACTTCAGTCTCACACTGTTGCAAACAAAGACTGGGCCTGCCTGGATTTGAGCGGCGAGAAACTGGACGGCATTGATCTGAGCAACACCTATCTCGAACAAGTCAATTTTACTGGCTGTAGCTTACGGGGCGTTAACTTTGAAGGCGCGATACTGGCTAGAGCCATATTGGACAATGCCGATTTAACGGGCTCAAACCTTAAAGGAGCCAATGTTGGTGCAGTAAAAGCTCACAGAACGAATTTTACGGACTGTGATTTTACTGCTGCAAAATTCTCCAAAAGTGATTTTACAGGCAGTAATTTCACGCGCGCCCAACTCAATGAAATAGAACCGTTGGAAATCAACTTCAACCATTGTATTTTTGTTGACGCCAGCATGGTTGAAATGAAGTTTATCAAAATCTCACTTTCATCGGCTAAATTTGATGGCTGTGACCTGACGCGCAGCGCCATGATCGACAGCCATTTTGATGACTGCACCTTCATCAAGGCCGAAATGCCGAGATGCACATGGGCAGAATCCAGCATTAAAAACAGCAAGTTTGATCAAGCTAACATGCTGGCTAATTGCTGGGCAGCTACAGAACCGGAAGACTGTAAAATTGAAAACTCAAGTTTCGTCGGTACCTGCCTCGACAAGGCCAATTTCCAAAATATGATTTTCATCAATGCCAATTTTAAAGCAGTAAAAATGGAAAATGGAAATTGTAATTCCGCCGTTATGGAAAATGCTGATTTTAGCGATGCCAAGTTGCGTCAATGTCAATTCCGGAAAGCTAATCTGATACGCGCCAACTTTAACAATGCCGACATCATGGAAGGGTCACTCGCGAAAGCAAAATTAATGAATGCCAATTTCAAGTACGCCAACCTATATGGCGTCGATTTTTTACGGACCTTTATGGGCAAAACTGATTTCGCCGGTGCTAATCTGGACGTCACCCTGATTAAAGACTGGAGGCCGTCATAATGGAAACTGAAATGACGGGCGCAGAGCTTTCCCGTCAGGTAAAGGAATTAGGAGAATTTTACGTACAGTGTGAATTTTCCGACCTCGTATGCGACGGCCTGGACTTTTCTGGCGGTATTTTTAACGAGGTTATCTTCAAAAATTGCAGCTTTATCGCAGCCAACCTTTCCGAGACTACCTTTAATAACTGTCAATTTTTTAATTGCCCGTTTGACAAGGCCACACTAAAGACAACAAATTTCATCAGTTGTGCGTTAACCGGTGCATCTTTTAAAGATACCGATATGGAGAAAACGCGCTTTCTCAGCTCTCAACTCGACGAGAGCAACTTTAGTGGCGCAAACATGGCCACCGCTCTCATTAATGAGTGTGATCTCTCTCGGGCATTGTTGACCGACATCACCTCTTTTGAATCCGCCTACACCAGCTGTAATATGAATGGTGTAGATTTCAGCCGTTCAAGATTCGAGAAAGCCGTATTTTATGAAGGTGAGTTCTCAAACAACACCTTTACTGACACGGCCATTATCTTATGCTCATTTGTAAAAGCGACGTTTAAATCCGTTGATTTTAGCAATCTGGATTTAAAGCAATGCCAATTTGTAGAATCCAGCCTGGAAAAATGTGATTTTTCCAACAGCAAATTACTACAAGGTGGCTTTATGGAGGCCTCCCTGATTGGCTCAAAATTCGTTAATGCTGACATGGAGCTTGCGAACTTGTACGGTTGTGACCTGTCGGGTGTTGATTTCAGCGGTGCAACGCTCGATAAAGCCAGCCTGCAAAAAACTACCATCACCGCCACTCGGTTTACCCGCGCCAGCATGGACATGGCCAATTTAAGTGAGTCCATCATCAAGCTCGCTAATTTTAGTGGTACCGACCTCACCTATGCGGATATGTCTCACGCCATTATAATGGAGTCCGATTTCAGTAATGCCAATTTATTTATGACTAAAATGCATGAAGTTTATGAAGAAAAATCAATCTGGTCAGGGGCTAATAAATCGCAAGCCCAGGGAACCGATGAAATGCGCAAAAAAGCAGAACAAGGGGGAATGAAATGAGTATAGAATCAGCCAAAGTGGTCTCTTTAATCCAACATGCGGATGAGCAAAAACTGGATAAAGCCACTATTTTATCAAGCAATTCATCAAGCATTTCGTCAAGTTCCCCAACGAATATCGTCCTCAATATCAACGGGAAAGACCTCTCCGCTAAAGTCGCCTTTAGCTGCCTGGTGCAACCTGAAGTTGATGATGTGGTATTAGTTTCGGGCAATACCCATAGCGGCTTTTACATATTATCCGTACTGGAACGGCCAAACTCCACCAACATGGCCCTGACCTTCCCCGGAAATACCGTATTGAACAGCAGCAATGGCTCATTACAGCTACATGCCAGTGAAACCGTGGCCCTCACGGCAAAAAAATTGACCTGTATCGCCGAAAGTAGCATTCATAAAAGCAAAAATGCCTATATCGACTATGCCGAACTCAATGCCACCGGTGAAAATGCCAACATCAGCATTAAAACCATTAAAATACTCAGTAAATTAATCAGCACCATCGCACACCACACCATTAACAAATATAAAACCTACCTGCGCCACACAGAACAAGCCGACCAAATCAGCGCCGGGCAGATGACCCGTGATGTGAAAGACATGTACTCTATGAACTCCAAATACACCGTGATGGTTAGCAAAAAAGACACCAAGATTGATGGGGAACGCATCCATATGGGGTAAAAAGATAGTGCTGAGTTTAAAGACTAGTGCTGAGTGCTAAGGACTGAGTATAAAACCCAGTGCTGAGTGCTGAGTAAGAAGGTCTCTGGTTCCCATGGTCTCCGTGGGAACCCATACCGCACATTATTGTGTCACCATGGTATGCATTCCCACGCTGGAGCATGGGAACGAGACAACCTTCTTAGCACTGAGCATTAAATAACCGAACCTGGATTTTTGATTAATTAGTTATGGGGAAACCCCCGCACAAACACAAGGTAAAGAGTCATTATGTTTGCAAATTGTTCCCTGGGTGGGATGGATATGGCCATGCCCGATGTCTGTTTAACACCAGTTCCGACACCCGCTGGCCCTGTGCCAACGCCCATGCCTTATCCTAATACCACGATGCGCCCGATGGCGCTGCCGCCAACCTGTAACCTACGACATTTCATCTCTATGATGCCTGCTCACAATATAACCACGACAATCCCCATGAGTATGGGCGATAATACCGGCTGTATGCCCGGTGGCGTTGCCAGTGCCATGATGATGGGGCCCGGCAGGAACCTGATGGGAAGTGTGAAAGTTTTTACCGGCGGCACTCCTGCCACCACTATGTTAAAACCCACACTTCAGAATTTGACCAATGCACCCGGCACCTCGCTGGTACCATCGCAGTTTAAAGTGATGATAATGGGGTAATATCGAATTCCCCTGTATTATCAACGTTTTTTAACCTTATTGTAGAGAAGTTACTATGTCTAATAATCAAACACCTAATAGCAATGAACAACAAAAAGTCCAGATCCATGTATCACCTGATTTAGATTATTCTTACCGAGATGTTGCTAATATATTCGTGGGTGCGGGCGAAGTGGTCTTTGAGTTTGGTAATCAACACCGCTCTATGCCGGGGCATGTGACGATTTCAAACCGAATTGTGCTGTCGTTTGCCAATGCCCATGAGTTACAGAAAAAATTACAGGAACTCCTGGTCGAAGCTCAAAAACAAATGCAGGAAAGTTTTGCCAAGGCCCAGGCTGCACAACAATAACAATACAGACCAACACTTTCGTCAATAATACAACGTTATTGTCAGGCCAGTTGAGTCTATAACGATTAGTGTATTAATCGTTACATCAGTATTTTCCACGAGGTAATTATGGTGCTTATTTTCGGCGGAAAAGCTATTGATACGACTGATTCAGTAGAAAAGGATATCCTGTAATCAAAAACGTCAGCCGCAGGGATGCGGCTGTTGAGTCTACAGGGATGATTTTACGACGGCTTCTGAATGCAGGGAATCCTTTTCATGTGTACCAGTAGCAAGTACGCAACGTTACGCACATAACGACATTGACTAAGACAGACTATTACATCCGTTGACAGGGAAAATTAATGAACAGTCCAGCCTTTAAATTTACCAGCCTTGCGGCGGGTGGCGATTTATTCACGGTGGTGAGTTATACCGCCACGGACAGTATATCCAGCCTGTATCGTTACAGCATTACACTTAAAGCCCCGCTCAGTGCAGCCATCGACCTGGATGACATACTGGAAAATCCGGCTCGCTTCAGTATCGATATCGGCGCAGGAGAATCCCCCGTACATGGTGTATTAAGCACCTTTGACGAAGTGAGAATGTCGGGTGACTATGTCTTTTACCAGGCGACACTCGTTCCTCGTCTATGGAGACTGTCTGCCTATAAAACCAATGAAATCTACACTACCGAAATCACCGTCGATCATGTTATCCGCACAGTATTAAACAACGCTGACCTGACCGAAAATGTCGACTATGACCTCAGTGGCATTAAAGGAACGTTACTGGAAAGGGATTATGTCTGCCAATTCCGGGAATCCGATTACGCCTTTATCTCACGCCTCATGGAAAACGAAGGAATCTACTTTTTCTTCGAACAAGGCGCTGATACTGAAATGGTCATCATTGCTGACGATGCCCAGTATGACGATATCGCCCTGCCTGCGGCGACTTTCGACACGGCCCCACAATCCCATCGTGTTGGAGAATCTATCCAGTCATGGTTGTGCCGTAAACGACAGCTCCCGGAAAATGTCACGGTGCGGGACTACAACCCGGAGCAGCCCTCACTGGATGTCTTTGATACCCAGTCAATCGATACTGCCGGACACGGTACCGAATATCTCTATGGTGAAAACTTCTTAACTGAAAGCGAAGCTGGTCATCTAGCACAAGTGCGTGCACAAGCTTTTATCTGCCGTAAAACACAATATTTTGGCGAAAGCGGTATCAGTGGTTTTAATGCCGGTTTTACCTTCAAACTGGGCAACCACCCCAACCACAAATATAATGACATCAGTTACCTGATTACCGAAGTCACACATGAAGGTCAGTTTCTGGACCAGAATGCCACCGACAGCGGCGAAACTAAACCCATCTATAACAACACCTTTGTCGCCACCGAAGCCAGCATTCCCTGGTGTCCCAGCATAAAAACGCCAAAACCCCGTTTCTTTGGCACCATGACAGCCTTCGTCTACGCCGAGGCTACCACTGATATGGCAGAAATTAACGAAGCCGGTTGTTACCGTGTTCACATGCCCTTCGATAAAGCTGACGGCAGCAAAACCAGTACAGACCCCGAACGTAAAGCCAGTTGCTGGATTCGCATGGCACAACCCTATGTGGGCGAAGGCGAAGGCATGTACTTCCCGTTACGCGGCGGCACAGAAGTCTTGCTCACGTTTATAAATGGTGACCCGGATCGTCCCGTGATTTCAGGGGCACTACCCAATGCCTCCACTCCCGCCTTGTTAACCAGCGATAAACCCACGGAAGCCATAATTCGCACAAAAGGCAACAATAAAATCAGAATGGAGGACCAGCCCGGCTCTGAACGAATTATGATCGATAGTCCGTCCTCCAATAGCTGGATTCGAGTGGGCGCAGAAAACGACCCTATCGTACTGAGTGGCGAATCCCCCCTGTATTTGATTGAAGGTGAAAGTTTTACCGATCCTGGTGCCAAAGTCACCAGAACAGCCGTTGACCTTACGGCTTTTCCAAGTTTCATAACCACAAGCGTTGACGATATCCTTTACCACAAAGTGATTAAACCGGACTCGAGTCAAGAGCATACCACCAGTTTTGATTTCTCTTCTGCCCCTGTTGGCCGCTATTCCCTCCATTATTATGACGGCCCTGACCACGCCATACGTCATGTCCAAATTATTACAAAAGATCAGCCAGACATTGATCTAACAGGAACCGACACCGACGGCATTCGCATCCGCTCAACGGGCAACCTCTGGCTTGAAGCGAAAAGCCGATACGGTGAATATTACACCGGCTATGCCATCAACGGCCCCAGTAACAACGGCTGTGGTTCCCCCCAAATTGGCGATTTAATCGACAACTTTGGTGAGGGATATAGCCCAACAGGGTTAAAAAGCCGGCTCGACGGTACCGACCAAACCTTTAGTGAAGCCCTGGTTCGAGGGCACGTTCACGTATCTTCACTTGACACCTTTACCACTCAGGAAGGCAATATTTACGACTTTGGTGGGTATTGGAATTACAACCTGGGTAATAGTTATGCGGAAGACCACGTCAACCAAAAAGCCATATTAAATACTATGCTACATAAACATTGGCCCGGCCTAAGCTATGGCGTAGTAGCGGGTGTCGGTGTTGGCCAAGCCGCTGTGGGTGGTGGCGTTTCAGCGGTCATAACTACTGGTGCGCTGGCAGGTACGATTGCCGCGAGCGGCGCAAGTTTTTCTCTCACACCGGAAGGGGCCCCTTTTATAGCCGCAGCCCTGGGTATCGCAGGCACCTTTATTTACCAGGCAGGATTCAGCTTAATCGGTGGTGCATACAAATTTGACGACAATGTGGGCGACTGCACCTATGGCCCCTCGGGCAGTGGTGATGCCGACAATGAAAAAATTGAAACCTGGGCAAAATATATAAAGAGTAGCTTCAGCGACCCCACTGATGCAGAGAGCACCCAGGATTTTGACCGAGACAATGAACCCATGAATAAAGCCACTACCTGGGTCGGCAAACAGGTCGGTGACTCCTATGATTACAAAAGAGGCAATACTATAGAAGTCACCAATGGCCACACTGAAAGCCATTATCAGGGCGACCAGGTAGAATACAAGTATGGAGGCTCCCGGGAAGAGTTTGGATACAATGGCAAAGGTATTCAAACCCACTGGGAGAAAAAGGGCGGCGGCATATCACAGGAAGCGAGCTTTGATACACAAACCGGCGCATTACTTGGTTATAGCTTTAAAAATAGAAATTTTGTCAATTTTGATTTTGATTTAGAACTGCCCACCTCGCCAAAATTTATTGTCTCGGCATCCATAGCGCCGATGACTTTCAAGGTTGATATCAGCATCGGCATGACGATGGAAATTATTGCGCAAGCCGCGATCAACATGAAAATGGATTTTAGTAAAACCTTAAGTATGGAACTCACGCCCTTTAAATCCTTACACCTAAAAATTGAAGCAGGAAACATAGATACCAACATTCCTTTCTTCCAAAATAAATTCAAAACCGTTATTGCTGAGCAAAATGCCACCCGTTTAGCAGCATTAATGACAGACATTTCCGCAGCCGCGACGATAGTTGAGTCCGGCGCTGTCGACGTCGATAACAAAACAACAAAACTGGCAAATGCCGTTTGTACGATAATCAACTAACCTCATGACACTAATTTCATACAACAATACTTATGCAACTTATTAAATCATTACACAGTGGTTTGATCCACAAGACGTTCCAATTCAAGAAAAAATCACACATGTGCGTTTCTATGCTTTGGGGTTTCCAACTGGACTCCAACATTCCCGTATTGGAACAAGACCTATGGACTTCCATCGGAAACATGTTGGGGAAAAATGAAATGTTCGACATGGGAATGCCCAAGCCCAATGCCGAGGCACTCGTACACGGTAGTTTTTTTGCACCGAACGGAACGCCCGTTGAAGCCGGCGTCGTGTCGTTTACCATGGCTAGCATCGAGAAAGAACTTGCCGTATTTGGTCACCGACACTGGGTCAAAACATTTGGTGCAACAACGGGTGTGTCCAGCCCTATGGCCATGACTGAAATGCCCGTGTCCTACGCCAATGCCTTTGGCGGTAAGGAACATGCTTCCAACCCCATTGGCAAAGGGATAGATTCAATAACGGGCGATGACGGCGAATTCACTCCCTTGCCCAATATAGAATTCAAAAATAAATTAGTAGGTTCAACCAGTGACCGTCCCTACCCCGCGGCATTTTCCAGGCTTGATATCAGTTGGCCTGAGCGGATTAAACTTGCCGGTACCTATGATCAAAAATACATCGATGAACAAATGCCCGGACTCCCCGACGACATCGACTGGCGTCATTTTAATGATGCTCCTAAAGACCAGTGGATAGAAGGATTTTTTACGGGGAGAGAATCCTTCACCCTTAAAAATATGAATCCGGAAACCCCTATTCAAAAAGGCCAATTACCCAAGGTTTATGGACGTTGCTTTGTTCATCAGAAAATAAACGATGACGAAACAAGGTTTGTTGAGATAGAGACTCGGCTCGATACCGTATGGTTTTTCCCGGAAGACAATTTGGGCGTCCTGATTCATCGTGGCACACTCGAAGTCTCAGACAGTGAATCAGACGACATCATCAATCTTCTGGTTGCCCACGAGGGTTTAGATGATACGCCGAGAACCGTTGCCCATTATGAAGACCAGGTCATAAAACGAACAGACCAGGAAGAAGGTTTCAAATATTTACTCAACAGTACACCTCTCATTCCGGAAAATGAAAAATGTGGTTTTAAATTGCTGGATGAAAAAGCAAATTTCCCGCTGGATTTAGAGTCTCGCAAACATCAGGAAAATTTTGCTGAACAAAAACAAAAAGAAGCCATGGCGCAAATAGACACTCAAATTTCCGACCTGGAAGCAAAGATGTCCGACGCAGGCGCTAATGCTGAAACAAAAAATGATCTGGTCAAAGAACAGCTTGAACAATTAAAAAATCTTAAAAACGATAATAACGCTGTTCCCTCCGAAGAACTCCCTGAAGTGACTGAACTAAAGGCAATTGTGAACAAAATTGCCCCAGGAGTCCTTGATGACCCCTTTAGCCTCGACATTGCCAAGTTAGACCTCAAAGCCATGGACGAGCTGAAGGAATTCAATGAAAACCTGGCCAAAAAGAAAACACAAGAAGCCATGGACATGGCTAAAAATGAGTTGCAAACGATAAAATCAGCTTATGCCGATGACCCAACGGCAGCCGAAGCCCTCAAAGACTTAGACATTTTCCCCGATCTTGACGACACTTCTGCCCCTCAGTTACCCCGCATGGATGTTAACGAACACATTACCGAACTCGAACGGCAATTTCAGGAAGAAATTGGCCCTCAAATCATGCAAGCGAAATCGCAGGGCATTCCCGATGACATGCTCGGCCATTTAATGTTTGATGGGGATGAAATACGCAAACAACTGGACTTTGCACAAGAAAAATTTATCGAAGGCTACAGAATCGGTGCGCATTATGCGGGAAAAATGACGTCACCCCACCCTGGCCAGGAACCAACGATTATGGAAAAAGCACTTTCTGATCACGAGTCTGGAAAATCGTTATCGACGGGGGATTATGCTTACACGGAATTTGTCGGCCAAAACTTGAGTGGGGCCGATTTCAGTCATTCACTGATGGAATATGCCAGCTTCAAAGATTGTAATTTAACTGACATCAACTTCGAAGGCGCCATCCTCGCCAACGCGAAGTTTATTAATTGCGTGATTACTACCAGCAATTTTAAAGGTGCCAATGTTGGCGCCTGCCAGATTGACAATACAAACTTCAATCACTGTGACATGACCGGTATCATTTTAGGAAAATCCCATTTAAAGAACAGCCAGTTCAACCATTGTCAGCTCGTTGACAAACCGGAAATGTTTTTGGAAACCTCATTTACAAACACCGCTTTCACGGGGTCTAATCTGGCAAAAAATAATTTTATCGACTTTGATCTTTCCGGTTGTGATTTTTCAGAGGCTAACTTGGCAGAATGTAATTTTGTTAATTGCAGCTTGGAATCCACTTCTTTTCAGAAGGCAGTATTAACCTCGGCAAATTTCGTCAAGGCTGAAGCTAAGGGAGCCATCTTCAACCATGCTGACATGAAGAATGTTCGTTTTGTCGGCGGATGTAATCTGGAAAACAGCCAGTTTGTTCACGCCAACATTCCAGAATCCAATTTTCGGGAATGTAATCTTGTGGCAGCCGACTTTTCAGATGCGGCATTAACCAAAACTGATTTTGGTAAGGCGAACCTGAGAAATGCAAAATTTTTAGGGGCTGTTGCCGTTCAAGCACAATTCAATAAGGCTGACCTCAGCTTCGCCACGCTGCATCGCATCAATCTAATGGAAGGTTCTTTTTATAAAACCTGTCTTACCGGTGCAAAATTGGTCGAAGCCAATTTATATGGCGTTAATTTTATCGAGGCGACAGTAGGAAAAACAGACTTCACCGGCGCTTGTTTGGAACAGACGGTGTTAAAAGACTGGAGACCGTCATAATGGACAAGCAGGCTCTCGAACGGGAAATACAAGGCTATGGTGAATGCCCCATTATTTCCGACAAAATACTCACCGATAAAAACTATCAAAATGCCAGCCTGGCTGGCGCCAGTTTTCACAAGGTAGATTTTTCTAACTCTTCCTTCAAAGGTGCAAATCTAAAAGAAGCTATTTTTATCGATTGCATACTGGAAGGTACTAACCTGGACGAATGCAACCTCACGCTCACCTCGTTTGTGAATGCGAAAGGCAAAAGTGCGACCTTTAAACGGACGACGTTTAATTACACAAATTTCACCGACTCCGATCTTCAGGAATGTGATTTTAGCCATTCATCCATGACCAATACAAACTTTATCGGTGCCGACTTAACCGCAAGCACCTTTCAAAATACCACAACAGAAAATGTTAATTTTGTTAATGCCAAGCTGGGAAAGTCTGACTTTTCTGATTCATCGCACTTTAGACCCAACTTTATAGACCCAGAGCTTTCCGGCATTAAATTTGATAACGCCCTATTGAATATCGCTTTTTTTAAAAGCCCGGACTTCACTGAATATGACTTTTCAAATGTGAAATTAATCATGTGCCAATTTCAGGATGCAGAGATGGAAAATATCAATTTTTCAAACCGCGACCTGACGCAATGTGGTTTTTCCGGCGCCAATTTAAAAGGCGCCAACTTTTCGAACAGTATTGCCAACGGCTGTATGTTTATTGGGTCAAAGCTGGCTGGCGCAAAATTCAATAAAGCGCAACTCAATATGGCGATGTTCGTTGATGCTGACATCCCCTTATGTGATTTCAGTGACACCCAAATGGTGCAGGCTCAACTCACCAACACAAACTGCACCGAATCTATTTTCAATAATGCTGACCTGACCTATGTCGATTTCTCCAATGCCGATTTATCCGGGTCAGTCATTACCAATGCCACATTATTTCGCGCTAACCTGCACAGTATTATCGAAGAAAAAACAATGTGGTCAGGGTCTGACAAGTCAACCGGGCTTGCGACCGATGAAAAAAAAGCCTACGCAGAAAACTATAAGCCATAAACTATAAGCCATAAACTACAAACCATAAACTACAAACCGTAAACGCGGTGGAGTCAATATGAAAGCAAATATTTATGGGTTTCCCGGCACTGATGATGAGTGTTCGATGATTAAGGCCACGATAAAGTCCACCGGTGGATCTTCTATCGTATTAGATACCCGCAATGGCATTGTCACGGCTGAACGCGCGTTTAGCTGTATCGTGGAGCCCGAAACCGGTGACCAGGTTTTAGTGAATAAATCGGGCAACCAGTACCATGTGCTGTCGATACTGTCTCGTCCTACCGGTTCAAAAAATACTTGCCTGTCTTTTGAAGGTGACATGACTATTCGTGTTCCCCACGGCGATGCGGGGATTATTTCCAATAATAATATCGATTTGATTGCATCAAAAACCCTGCGAACCGCAGCCGGTAATACTCAGTTCTTAAGCAAAAAAATGACCATTGCTACAAAAACATTAATGGCGAAAGCGGATGATGTTGAAGCACACTCAACACAAATAAAGCTATTTTCAAAGTCCATTGACACCATTGCCAGCCGCATATCTCAACGAACCGATGTGTTGATGCGTTGGGTGGAAAATGTTGAAACGCTTAACATTGGGAATATGATACAAAACATTCGCAATACCAAAATTTGTCATGCCAAGCAAACTATAATGACCGCCAAACAAGATATGCGTATTGATGCCGAACGCATTCACATGGGTTAACTTTACTCAGATGCCTAAACTTCTGATTTTTAAACCCCTGATTTCTAAACCTTTGACCTCAAAACCTTTGACCTTAAAACCTATAACTTCTAAGCCCAGGAAAAAACCATGCCTTTCGTAAACACGCAAATGGCAGGGCTGCATTTTGCCATGCCCGATGTCTGCCTGACGCCCATCCCTACTCCCGCTGGGCCGGTGCCAACACCAATACCCTATCCAAATACGGCGATACCCAATACTGCCATTCCTTCTCAGGTAAAGGTGTTGGTACTGGCAATGCCCGCACATAATTTAGGGACCGTTGTACCCATGAGCAATGGCGATAACGGTGGTCTGAACATGAACCCCATGTCAGGCATGGTGATGGGCCCGACACGGCATCTGATGGGTAGCGTCAAAACTTTATTTGGTGGTATGCCCGTCACCAAAATGTTAAGCCCTACAGGACAAAACGGCATGTCGCCGGGTGCCTTTGGTGCCAGTTTGGCCCCCAGTCAAATCAAACTGATGGTGCTTTCCTGATAACATCTTGCCTTTCAATTTTACACATAGGTTGTAGGAGCGACTTCAGCCACGATAGCCTTGTGGCATAGTGCAAACTTCATCGCGGCTGAAGCCGCTCCTACATCAGGTCACCTTGAATGTGCTTAGCGTGTGTTTAGAGAGTGCTTGTCGTTGACGAAAGAAACTGCAAATTTTACATCACAAAAAAAAGTTATTGTAGGCATTAGTTATAGTCAAACCCCATAAAAGCCGACAGCTTTGTAGTAAAGTAGGTTGGGCAAAGCGCAGCGTGCCCAACAGTCACCGCATCACGTTGGGCACGTCGCTGAAGCTCCTTTCCCCAACCTACAATACTATCCTGATAACATCTTGCCTTTCAAATTTACACATAGGTTTGTAGCAGCGGCTTTAGCCGCGATAGCCGTGGTGGCACATCATTCACGGCTGAAGCCGCTCTTGTACCTACGGTGTCGAGTTTGTCTTACTATAACCACAACCACCCAATGCAGATGCCCCACATTCCAACACTGTAAACCCCACAGACGACAACAAAACCTAGCCTATAAAAAAACGCGGCCCCTCAATCAGAACCGCGTTTCATTTACCCACTTATATCCGCCCGCTAAACCCCCATGACTAAGCTTGCCATGTTGCAGCCAACGTAGGCTCCAAACCCGCCCGGACATCATCGGGCAAGTTTAGTTGACCCGCCGCAGGTGGGGAGAAACCGGCCATGGCGTCGACCAATTGTTGCACCTGTGTATTGATCAGGTTCATGCCGGTATCGGTTTGGATGGATTCGATTTGGTAATGTGATCCAGCAAACCAGTTTGACACCACTATCGAATCATCCGTCCCAATAACAGAAACTTGAAGATCATTGCCTTGTTGCTCAAACCACAATTGATCATAAGATACTTCAGAGCCAAAGATTAACGAATCATTCCCTGTTATTTCTTGAATAGTGTCTTGCCCGTCCCCTACATTAAAGAGGTAGGTGTCATCATCAAAACCACCTTGCAGGTAGTCATTACCGATGCCACCGGTCAACGTATCATTTCCAAAACTACCAAACAGACTATCATCACCTGCTCCACCGGATATATTGTTTCTACCAAAACCTCCAAATATGCGGTTATCAAGTTCATTGCCGGTTCCATCAATGTCATAAAACCCCGTTAAAACCAATTGTTCCACGTTAGAACCCAACACGTAATTCGAGTCACTGAGAACCGTATCGATTCCTTCATTGGATTGCTCAATAACGCTATCGTCACCGCCATTCAAAAAATAGACATCATTACCAGCACCCCCAATGAGCGTGTCTATACCAGCACCACCATTGAGACTGTCATCACCATCGCCTCCCGAAAGCGTATCATTACCGGCATCACCAAATAGAATGTCATTTCCTGAGCCACCTAACAGATTATCATTGCCACCAAGACCAAAGAGAAAATCATCCCCCAAACCACCATCAATGATATTGTCGGAATTATCGCCCACGATTTGGTCACTACCATCAGTGCCTTTTAAGACCGGCACATTATCGATAAGCAAAGAGAATTGATCCGAAACAGTGGCCCCACTGCTATCCGAAGCAATAATTTCAATCTCCAAATTACTCGCGTCGCCACTGGACGGCGTACCACTGAAAGTTTGAGTCGCCATATCAAAATTCAACCATACCGGGAGTGGACTACCATCCGCTAGCGTGGCGCTATAAGTCAGACTATCGCCATCCGGGTCATTGAAGGTGCCTGCCGGGATGGCAAAGCTAAAGGCCGTGGCCTGTGGAGTAGACTGATCCTCAATGGCACTAACGACCACCGGGGCGTCATTCACATTCGCGATATCGAGAGTGAAAACATCATTGACGCTCAGGCCCGCTGTATCGGTTGCCGTCACCTGGACATTCAAATACCCCACGTCATCATTGCCCGGTGTGCCACTGAATGTTTGCGTCACGGCATCAAAATTCAACCATGAAGGCAGCGCACTGCCATCACTCAGGCTGGTGGTATAACTCAAGCTGTCACCTTCGGGGTCACTGAACGTACCCGCCGGAACAGCAAAGCTAAATAATGAATTTTGTGAAGTTGCCTGGTCAGCTATTGCAGTATCAATAACTGGCGCATCGTTGATATCACCGACGGTGAGGCCAAAACTGTCACTGACACTTAATCCATCAGGGTCAGTTGCCGTGATACGAAGGTTAAGCGCACCGACATCACCGTTGCCCGGCGTACCGCTAAAGGTCTGTGTCAAAGCATCAAAACTCAGCCACGTAGGTAAAGCACTGCCATCACTTAAGCTAACGCTATAACTCAAACTGTCACCATCAGGGTCACTGAACGTGCCCGCCGGAATGGCAAAGCTAAATAGAACATCTTGAGACACCGTTTGATCGACTATCACTGCATCAACGACAGGTGCATCGTTGACATCACCCACGCTGATATTAAAGTTGTCACTGATACTTAAGCCACTGGGGTCAGTTGCCGTTATGCGAAGACTAAGTACGCCTACATCGTCATTAGCTGGTGTACCACTAAAGGTTTGCGTCGCCGCATCAAAGCTCAACCATGTGGGCAAAGAACTGCCATCAGCCAAGCTCGCGCTATAACTTAAAATATCTCCATCAATGTCGGAGAACGTGCCAGCCGGAATAGCGAAGCTAAACAATGCATTTTGAGCAACTGCCAGATCTGCGATAGCTGTAGCGACCACAGGTGCATCGTTAACATCACTAATGGAGAGGCCAAAGTTATCACTGATACTCAAACCACTGAGGTCTGTTGCCGTGATACGAAGGTTAAGCGCACCGACATCGCCGTTGCCCGGAGTGCCGCTAAAAGTTTGTGTTACCGCATCAAAACTCAGCCATGAGGGTAGTAAACTTCCATCGCTTAGACTTGCGCTATAACTCAAACTATCTCCATCGGGGTCACTGAAGGTACCTGCCGGGATGGCAAAACTAAACAATGCATCTTGAGAAACTGCCTGATCTGCAATGGCTGTAGCGACAATAGGCGCGTCATTCACATCACTAACAATGAGGCCAAAATCATCACTAATACTTAAACCACTAGGGTCGACTGCTGTAACTCGAAGAGTAAGTGTTCCAATATCGCCGTTACCCGGTGTACCGCTAAAGGTTTGTGTCACAGCATCAAAACTCAGCCACGAAGGTAAAGCACTGCCATCACTTAGGCTAACGCTATAACTCAAGATATCACCATCGGGGTCATTGAAAGTGCCTGCCGGAACAGCGAAGCTAAACGGTGCGTCTTGGGACACAGTTTGATCTGCTATCACTGTACCTACGACAGGCGCATCGTTGACATCACCGACGGTAAGACCAAAGTTATCACTGACACTTAATCCACCAGAATCGGTTGCGGTTACACGAAGATTAAGGGCACCGATATCACCATTGCCTGGTGTACCACTAAAGGTTTGCGTTGCCACATCAAAACTCAGCCATGAAGGTAGGGCGCTGCCATCATCTAGGCTGGTGGTATAACTCAAGCTGTCACCATCCGGGTCACTGAACGTGCCCGCCGGAATGGCAAAGCTAAACAGAACATCTTGAGACACCGTTTGATCGACTATCACTGCATCAACGACAGGTGCATCGTTGACATCACCGACGGTGAGGCCAAAGTTATCACCAATACTTAAACCACTAGGGTCAACGGCTGTAACTCGAAGAGTAAGTGTTCCAATATCGCCGTTACCCGGTGTGCCACTAAAAGTTTGTGTTGCCGCATCAAAAATCAACCATGTGGGCAAAGCACTGCCATCACTCAGGCTGGCACTGTAACTCAGGCTGTCGCCATCGGGGTCGCTGAACGTGCCAGCCGGAACAGTAAAGCTAAACAGAGCATCTTGAAACACCGTTTGCTCTGATATCACAGTGTTTACTACAGGTGCATCGTTGACATCACCTATGGCGAGATTAAAGTTGTCACTGATACTTAAACCACTGGGGTCGGTTGCGGTTACACGAAGATTAAGGGCACCGATATCACCATTGCCTGGTGTACCACTAAAGGTTTGCGTTGCCACATCAAAACTCAGCCAAGAGGGTAACGCACTACCATCACTCAGGCTTGCGCTATAACTGAGGCTGTCGCCGTCAGGGTCACTAAACGCGCCGACAGGAAGTGCAAAAACAAATAATGCATCCTGAGATATAATTTGATCAGCAATAGGGGCAGCGACAACAGGCGCATCGTTGACATCACCCACGGCGATACCAAAGTTATCGCTGACACTCAATCCACTGGGATCTGTTGCAGTCACGCGGAGGTTAATCGCACCGACATCGCCATTACCCGGCGTTCCACTAAAGGTTTGCGTTACCGCATCAAAACTCAGCCATGACGGTAACGTACTGCCATCACCCAAACTGGCGCTATAAGTCAGGCTGTCGCCATCGGGGTCATTAAAAGTACCTATCGGAACAATAAAACTAAACACGCTATCCTGAAGTGTCGATTGATCGATCAAAGGAGTGGATACCAATGGCGCATTATTAGAAGGAGCCGTCAAATCCAATACTGCACCGCTGCCATCCTTAATAGTTGAAATAGATTCACCAACCCCTGCGTTATACCAGTTATACAAAATTAACGTCGACGTTCCAGCGTCCAGCTCATAGGCGATACCGTCAGCATAAAAGGTACTGATATCAATCCAGTTTTCAGAACTGCCGCTGTACGTGATCAGCAAATTATCCCCAGCGCGACTGAGCGCAATATCCGCTAATTGCACGTCCAGCTCAAACTGAATTTCATTGGTGGTAATTGCCTGAGGTTGGTATTGTTGAAGAAGATCCCCTCTGCTCCACACAGTCCCATCGAAAAAACTCACTGATTGAAACGTCTCAAACGTCTCAGGGGTCATCACCGTGTACTCGCCCACCCCAAAATCAATATAAACCAGCCCATTGCCAAAAACAGGCGCTACTGCTGCGGGTGAAACATTCAAACGCAGCGTATTGCTACCTTCGGTATCGCCAATCTGGGTAATGCCATCCCCTGCGTTAATGATATAGGTATCATCTCCGGCCCCACCATAAAGTTTGTCTTGTTCGGCTCCTACACTCTGGCGCCCCCCCTCTAGAATATCATTGCCTGCACCACCCCACAGCGTGTCACTGCCATCTCCACCAGACATAACATCATCCCCGAGACCGCCAACCAGCTGATCGTCACCTATTCCACCAGAGAGCTGGTCATTCCCTTCATAACCAAGCAATAGATCTGCACCCTCATCACCAAACAACCGGTCATCACCTGATTCACCCACTAATTGATCGGCCCCAGCACCACCAAACAGTGAATCATCACCTGCACCGCCCCACAGAAAATCCAGGCCATCATCGCCATACAGCTGGTCATTACCCCCGTCACCATAAAGCGAGTCATCACCTGCGCCTCCAAATAACGTGTCATCACCGTGAATTTCCGCAGGATCTACTGGCAACACATAACTTTCACCTGTACTCGAATTGATGAAATTGAAGCTAAAGCCACCACTATCTCCGGACAGCCAGTCACTACCTTCTCCACCCAGCAAAATATCATTACCACCACCGCCAATTAGGGTATCGTTCCCCAAACCACCCTCGAGCAAGTCGTCACCATAAAAAACCGTTTCATTGATAAAAACAGGATTAGCCCTTAACGTTACACTTCCCCCATCAATCCCTGTGACCATAAGGTCTTGTGCCAATCGCAAATCCCCACCCAGAAAATCGTTCCCTGTGCCGCCAATTAACGTGTCGTTATTCGCACCACCCATAAGGGTGTCATCACCGGCATCACCCTGAAGATAATTATCATCTGCATGGCTGACTAAAGTATCGTTTCCATTACCGCCATACAGTTCATCTTTACTGCTACGGCCAGGGCCTGCGGCGATCCAGTCAATCACAGCTTGTGATTGAGGCCTGCCGGCGATCAGAAAATCACTGCCATCACCACCGCGCAGTACATCATCCCCCAGGTTTGAAAAGAGAATATCATTTCCACCACCACCATTCAGCACGTCGTTACCGTATACATTCAAACGCGCCCAGGC
>NVUB02000007.1 GCA_002401775.2 Ectothiorhodospiraceae bacterium | reverse complement strand
TTTGGTTCTCAGTGTATAGTGGTGGCAGTAGATTCTAGGAAAGTGGGAAATAAAAATATTGTCCACACACATGGAGGCTCAAAACCTACAGAACTTGAAACGGAAGCATGGATCAAAAAAGCTGTTGAATTGGGAGCTGGTGAAATTCTTTTGACCTCAATGGATCATGATGGCACCAAAGCAGGCTCACGCCTAATCTCGGCGAGTTTGAGGCCGTGGTCGGCCACTGTGCTGATGATGATGAACTGGTCAGCAAAGGCGAAGCACTGCGCGCCAAGCTGGAATTAGAGGCTTTATTAATTACCCGCAGTGAACGTGGCATGACGCTGCTGGTGCGTAACGAGCAGCCCTTGCACTTGCCGACACGGGCACGAGAAGTATTCGACGTCACCGGTGCAGGCGATACCGTTATTGGTGTATTCGCCGCGGTGTTGGCGGCCGGAGAAACGCTGGCAACGGCAGCAACTCTGGCCAATGCCGCTGCAGGCGTGGTGGTGGGTAAACTCGGTGCTGCTACGGTTTCCGCTCATGAATTGGAGGCAGCACTTAATGACCATAGCAGTGTCCCGCGGGGTGTGACCAATGAAGCAGACCTGCTGGATTTTGTCGCCGAAGTGCGTGCCCGTGGCGAAACCGTGGTGATGACCAACGGTTGTTTCGATATTCTACACCCCGGCCACATCACCTATCTGGAAGAAGCGGCTGCACTGGGCGAGCATTTAATTGTTGCCGTGAACGACGATAACTCCGTGAAAAAACTCAAAGGCGAAGGCCGTCCTATTAACAAACTGGAAGACCGAATGCATATGCTGGCCGCACTGTCTTGTGTGGATTGGGTCGTCTCCTTTTCGGAAGACACGCCGGAACGGTTGATGTGCCACGTTACTCCCAATGTGTTGGTAAAAGGGGGAGACTATCGCCCCGAGCAAATTGCTGGACATGATTGTGTTGTTAACAATGGTGGTGCCGTGAAAGTGCTCAGCTTTAAGGAGGGTTATTCCTCTACTGACATCATTCAGCGTATTTGTGCTTTAGGCAATCAACCAGGAAAGAAAAAATGACCGATGCTGTGAATACTTCTGTGGAATCCTCTGTGAAAAGAATAGCGAGCTTGTTGCAGGATTCTATCGACGTAAAACAACGTCTGCTGGCAGATAAGGCCATGCTAAGTCGTATCGCCGATGTTGCCCAAAGCTGTGTAGAGGCATTGCAAGCAAAAAACAAATTACTGTTAGCCGGTAATGGCGGCAGTGCCTCTGACGCCCAGCATATTGCCGCTGAACTGGTCGGCCGCTTTGAACTGGAGCGCGCTGGTCTGCCGGCGATGGCGTTGACCACCAATGCCTCGCAGCTGACCGCACTTTCCAATGACTACGGTTATGAAGCTGTATTCTCCCGGCAACTGCAAGCCTTCGCGAAAAAGGGTGATGTGTTTTTCGGGTTGTCCACCTCCGGTAATTCTGCCAACATCGTCGCGGCGGCTGAAGTCGCCAAAGCACGAGGCATGATAGTCATCGGCATGACTGGGGAATCGGGCGGCAAACTCGACGCTTTGTGTGATATTTGCTTGAAAGTTCCGTCAGATAATACTGCTCGTATTCAGGAAGCGCATATCACCATTGGGCATATATTATGTGCGCTCATTGAAGGGGCTTTGGTTAGTTAATAATTTTGGTCAATGGATAGTTACTGTCGTGTTGATAGTGCATTCATCTGAATTAAACCCATAGAAGTTCAATTTCAAATATTTAAAGAGACACACTGATGCCACAACAAAAAATGAGCATGACCACTAAAATTCTGATCTGGATGGTTTGCGGTTTAGTGCTCGGCAGCCTGATTAATGCCTTTGCGAGTGATGTCGCCTTCGTGCAGGACTATTTAGTTAACGGGCTTTTTCATGTGGTCGGCACCTTATTTATCGGCTCTCTTAAAATGTTGGTGGTCCCGTTAGTCACATTCTCTCTGATCTGTGGTGTGTGCGGTATTGGCGACGTAGGCACATTGGGACGAGTCGGCGCTAAAGCTTTTTTATTGTTCATGCTCACCACCGCATTGGCAATAACCCTAGCGATTACCGTCGCCGTGGTGGTTGGGCCGGGTGAAGGTTTTGATATGGCGATGGCTGGGCAAGCAGAATTTACAGCGCCTGAAGCGCCGCCACTGACTCAAGTCATTATTGATCTGGTACCCACCAACCCGATTGCCGCTTATGCCAATGGCAACATGCTGCAAATAATTTTCTTCACGATTCTTTTTGCGGTTTGTATTTTAATGATCGGTGAGCGAGGGAAACCCATCGCACAAGCGGCTGAAAGACTCAATGAAGTCATGATGGAAGTCGTAAATGTAGTGATGCACGTAGCGCCTATTGGTGTGTTTGCATTGATGGCAAAAACGTTTTCTTTGCAGGGGCTGGGGCTGATCCTGCCGATGATCAGTTACTTTGGTGTGGTCGCCATCGTCTTATTGATGCATATGACAGGCACCCTGATGATCTTGCTGAAGCTGCTGGGGCGAGTCAGTCCGATGGTCTTTTTGAAAAAAATGCGCACCACGCAGATATTCGCTTTTAGTACCTCCAGTTCTAATGCCACCATACCGGTAACCTTGCGTTCGGTGGAAAAACGACTCGGCGTTGATAACTCCACCGCAGCCTTCGTTGTCCCTTTTGGCGCGACCATTAATATGGACGGCACCGCCATCATGCAAGGCGTGGCGACGGTATTCATTGCCAATGTCTACGGAATAGATTTAGGAATATCGGGCTACCTTACCGTTATTGGTATGGCGGTTTTGGCCTCTATAGGCACGGCAGGTGTGCCAGGTGTTGGTCTGATAATGTTAGCCATGGTCTTTAATCAGGTAGGATTGCCGGTAGAAGGCATTGCCTTGATTATGGGCGTTGACCGACTGTTAGATATGATGCGCACCGCGGTTAATGTAACCGGGGATGCCGCCATTACCACCATTGTCGCACGGGCCGAAAATAAAATATCAATGGAAACATTTAACGACCCAGATGCCGGCCAAATTGACGAAGTGCATCTGCCGCATGAAAACGCAATCCCAGAAACAAAATAGGTTCACTTGCACTGGTTAAGCTTCATGATGAGTCAAATACTTCATGAGCTTATCTGACAGGATATTTCCACCTTTAGAGTGGTTAACGCAGCGGTCGCAAAGACGCTAAGCTTCGTAGGTCAAGTTACGCAGTTACCTGACAATATGCCGTAAGGCATCTGACGCGTAAACTTCATCCGAGATTACAGATTTCTGAAAAATGATCGTACATGGCGAAGCTGCTGAAACGGTCCGACACTTTTTCTCAATGTAACTTCCGCCTGTCAGGTAGCTGCGCAACCTGACCTACAATAAAATGACCTTACCGCCAGCATTTGTTTTATTGCACGGGCTAAAATTGGCGTGCTTGGCGGCTTTGCGAGATACCCTTTCTCTGTTTGCCGGTTGCTTTGTATTACTTACTAATTTCCTGAAGTGCCAAACCGATAGTTAATTCCAATGTTGAGTATGTCGAGATTTTGCTTGGTAAATTCTCCAGTCGTATCGCCATCGGTTAAGGAAACATTATCATGGATGATGTGATTGTATGCTGCATTTATCCTGAGTGAGTGGGTGATTTTAGTTTCAATGCCAAGTATTAGTTTATAAGAGAGAATATTGTCTCCGTCATTGATACTGGCAGCAGTTGATGCGCTGACGATGTTATTCCACTCTATCTTGGTTTTTCCTATACCCGCACCTACAAATGCAATAAAGCTTTTGTTGATCACTGGATAAATATAGGCGTTCACGAATATAGAATTCTGTTTTTGTTTTCCTGTAAATGTTTCTGGGGCATCAGCGATGTAATACTTTGTACCGCCACTAAGCGTTCTGGTTGAGTATTCCAGCTCGAAGCTATAATTATTATCGGTTTTTCCTATTGATATAGAGCGGTCTTTACCATCATCAAATTTGAATTTTACTTGATCATAATTTTTTTCATCGTAGGTGTTAATGGGGGACGCCTGCCCCAACTTGGCGGAAACATACCATGATGATTGAGCGAATAGTGGGGACGTAAGGCTCGTTGCAACTGCAAAAAAACATAATTTTGTACTGAATTTCAATGTGTTATCTCTATGAAGAATTATGTGAAGCTGGAAATGTTGCGTATTGTACCACTAACTTGCATGCGGTCTTTCTGGCGTATTATTTTTCATAGGTTGAAATAACCGTGGTTGCTGAGACTGATGGTTCAAAATAGGTGCGGCGGATTTCCTGGTATTTTTCATCGGCAAAAAAAGAATTTAGCGAATCCTGGTCTTTAAAATAAAGCGTAAAAACGCGATTTATGGGTTCTTTGGTTTTTGTTTTAACACTTTAGAAACAATAAAGACATAGCCAAAGTCTCCGCCATATTTTTGTAGCAGGGGGTACAATTTTTCGCGGTATTGTTGGTAGAGGCCGTCATTCGTGACAAATAAGCCTACAAGTCTTTCAAAAGCCATTTTGGCTCCTTTCTATTACGTTGGTGCTGGTGCAGGTGTTGGCTATCCTTTTCTACTGATTGATTCGTAAATTATCAATAGTGGAGCATTGTTAATGTTTCGCGGGCCTTATTAGCGCACAGAAATAATACTGGGTGGTATCTGAGAAATATGGGTATGGGTTATAATGCCGGGATGATATTTACTGCAAAAGATGTAGCAGAACAACTTTCTGCCGAGCGATTTAGTATAGGTTGGCAATTATTCACTGAAGGCCGGGTGACAGCACCCACCATTCAACGGGGTGGTGAGCTTATCACTGCCATTATTCCAAGGCCGGGAAACCGTTTGTTACGCGTGTATATACGCACCAGTAATGAGCAGGGCTCGCTGGTCATTAATGGCGAATGTAGTTGCGATGTAAAACAAAACTGTGAACATGTCGCGGCGGTGTTATTGCAAGCATTGGATGACCGCGAGGCATTGCCGGGCTTGAGTGATATTCCGTTTCCACGAGCTGACGCTCAACTTCCGTCCTCGTTCCAATCCCAATCCCAGCCTTCGCCCAAAAACCCGCAAGCACTGCTCTACTTTTTGCAGGTTAAGGATGATGGTGTATCGGTGGAAATGGTGGTGGCACGTGGACAACAAAATGGCCAATATTCTGCCGTGCGCCCCTTTGATGTGGGACGCATCAACCGTGCTGCGCCCGCCCGTTACCTGGAACCGGTTGATCAGGAACTATTGGCAGAATTGGACGGATTGCCTCGTACGGTAGATACAAATTTCCTCACGCTCACGGGCCAGCATTCTGCGAAAATGCTGGAAAGGCTGCTGCTGACCGAACGGTGTTTTTTCGGGAATGCTGAAGGGAGAACGCCACTCAGTATTGGCGCATCCCGGCCATTGGATTTTCAGTGGGATATTGATGATATGGGCAATCAGCGTGGAGAATGGCAGGTGACTCCAGAAGCTGGCAGGGTACTACCTGTAACTCCGTTCTGGTATTACGACGATGAAAACGGCGAGTGTGGGCCGCTGGACTGTGAGCTACCCATGGCGCTGGTTTTTGAAATGGTGGATCTGGAACCGGTGGTACCGGGCCAGATCGAAAAGGTTAACGATGCGCTAGCCAAGGCGTGGCCGGATGCGACGGTTCCTCTCTTGCAGGGTGTTGATATTAAGACACTGGCGCACAGTAAACCGATACCTTGCTTACGGTTGACGACACTGGACGAGCAGCGTTGGGGGGACTGGATAGAGTCTTACGATATGGCCTGCTTGAGCTTTATTTATGGTAAAAATGCGCACAATGACGGCGTTAGAATGGCCCATAACGGGGCGTCGACCTGCCTCAGTGATGGTCAGCTGGTTCAGGTTCAGCGTGATGAAAAGGCAGAGGTAGAGGCTGTAGAACAGCTTCGAATGTTAGGTTTCGGTGCGCTTGAAGAGTGGGGGCTGGAGGCTGGAGAGGACAGTTTTTCGCTCACGTCAGACTGTAGAGATAATGATATTGAAACATGGATGGATTTCCAGGTGGAGGATGCCCCGACCTTAAAAACTCAGGGGTGGCAGATTGAGTATGAGCATTTCCGCCACCAAGTGTTTGAGGCCAGCGATTGGACGTGTAATGTCGAACCGCTGGATCAGCAGGATTGGTTCGATATTGCCCTAGGGGTAACGGTGGATGGCCAGCAGGTTGATTTGTTGCCGATTCTGTTGGGCATAATTCGCCAATATCCTCGCGGCTTACCGGACTCGGAAGCGATGGGAGGCCAGTTTTTTGTGGTGTCTTTTAACCCCAATGACAGTCCTGACACCCGTGAAGCTGATGACGATGATGGGAATGGGAATGGGAATGGGAATGGGGAGGCGGGTGAATGTTTGTTACGGTTACCGGCGGATCATGTTTTACCCTTGTTAGAAATGCTCTATGAGATGTATGACGGTTCAGTGGAGGAGGTGGAAAACATTCAACTTAGCCGCTTCCAGTTGGCGCGCCTCACCGCTTTGGGCCAGGATGATGACGGTTTGCATCTGCAGTGGCTGGGTGACGAGGACGTGCAACAACTCGCCCAGCGTTTGCGTGAACTGGATGGTATTCCTGAAGTAACCCCGCCAAAAGGACTGAAAGCGAGTCTGCGTCCTTATCAGCAACAAGGCTTGGACTGGCTGCAGTTCCTGCGTGAATACCAGCTAGCGGGTATTCTTGCCGATGACATGGGGCTGGGCAAGACCGTTCAGGCGTTGGCCCATGTGTTATTGGAAAATGAAGCGGGGCGAGCCGATTGCCCTTGTCTGGTCATCGCGCCTACCAGTTTGATGTTCAACTGGCGACACGAGGCAGAGCGTTTTGCGCCACAGCTAAAGGTGTTGGTTTTGCACGGGCCTGAGCGTAAACAACACTTTGCCGATATTGATAATTATGACCTTATCATCACCACCTACCCGCTCTTATCACGCGACAAAGAAGCGCTGTTGGCGCGCCGCTACCATTTGCTGATATTGGACGAGGCCCAGGTGATTAAAAACCCCAAAGCCCAGGCTGCTAAAGTTGTTCGTGAAATTGATGCCCGCCACCGCCTGTGCCTCACGGGTACACCCATGGAAAATCATCTGGGAGAGTTGTGGTCCCTGTTCGACTTTCTGCTACCCGGCTTATTGGGAACCAGCAAAGCCTTCCGGCGCTATTTCCGCACGCCCATTGAGAAACACGGCAAAGAAGCAACGGCACTGCGCCTTAGTCAGCGCATTCGGCCTTTTCTGTTGCGCCGTACCAAAGGTGAAGTCGCCACGGAGCTTCCGGACAAAACGGAAATTACTCAATCGGTGGTCTTGGAAGGCAAACAGCGTGAACTCTATGAAACGGTGCGTTTAGCCATGCACAAACGTGTGCGAGAGGAAATTCAGCGTCAGGGTGTGGGACGCAGCCACATTGTAGTATTGGATGCCCTGCTGAAACTGCGCCAAGTGTGTTGCGATCCACGCCTGGTGAAAATGAATGTAGAAGAAGCGGATAGCAAAAGCGCAAAGGCACTCGCCAGTAGCGTAAAGACATCGGCCAAGCTGGAGATGCTCATGGATATGCTGCCGGAAATGGTTGAAGAAGGCCGACGTATTTTGGTGTTTTCCCAGTTCACCACCATGCTGGGGCTTATCGAGCAAGAACTTAACCGTGCCGATATCCACTACGTCAAATTGACCGGCCAGACCCGCGACCGGGAAACCCCGGTGAAAGAATTTCAAGAGGGTAATGTTCCGGTATTCCTTATTAGCCTGAAAGCCGGTGGTGTGGGCTTGAACCTCACCGCGGCGGACACCGTTATCCACTACGATCCTTGGTGGAACCCTGCGGTGGAACGTCAAGCAACGGATCGCGCCCACCGTATCGGCCAAAAGCAGGCCGTTTTTGTCTACAAACTGATTTGTGAAGGCACACTGGAAGAGAAAATTCAGGCCATGCAAAAACGTAAGCAGGACCTGGCCGATGGTTTATACCAGAGTGGTGAGAGCAGCGAACCGCAGTGGAACGAGCAGGATCTGGACGCGCTATTTGGACCGCTGTCAGGCGCCTAAGGAATGGAAATCATATAACTTTTATAAGTAGCGCTCTGATTTAGTGCGTATTCGCCTACCAACAGTAGGCTCCTTAAGAGAAGCGCCTACTGTCGCCTAAGAGCGCCTACTTTTGGTGGTGTTCGTTCTGATTGAGAAAAAGTGCAGGAATAGTTGCTCTTGTTTCGAGCTTTTGTGATTGATGAACGGGCGCCAAAAGTAGGCGCATTAGGCGAAGACGCGCTGAAGTAGAGATGCTAATGGTATGAGTTATTTAATTTCTATTCCTAAGCAAGAGATGATAGAAAACGGGTGTTTGGGTAGACTGTGATACCCGTTTTTAACTACTATTAACACACACCGCAGACAGACCAGGCACCAGGCAGTAATCGCCGGAAAAGCACACACTCATGAGCCAGCATATACAACATCAGGTCGACCAACTCTTGCTTGAACAGGGAGAGTACCTGCCATTGGAATTTCTATTGAGGGAAGGCCGCTTGCTTTACGCCGATTACGAAGCCTGGCGCAATGGCGAAATGGCATCGCTGGATGAAGCATTATTTGGCGACCCCGAGCATATTCAACAACAATTGACCGATGCCGAGAAATACCTGCAACAACGGGGTTGGCAAGCTGAGATCATTCATTACAAAAACTGGCGCAGCGATGCCTCACAAGCCCTGTGTTTCAGTGAAAACAGCCACCTTAATCAATGCTTTCACAGTAGTTACCGAAAACCACAAGACCAGCCACAGCTGGATCTATTCAGTGACTCCCCAGCGACCAGTTTGTTTAACGGCATCACGAAATCTTTGCAGGATCGTAAGGCCACAGAAGCACGACGCTTGTTGGAAGGCCTGTACGACACGGCCCCCGACCATGCCCGCTTGGGTGAACTTGAATGTTTGGTCGAAGTTGCAGAAAGTATGGGGAACGCCGTTGAAGATGTCTCTGCTGAACTCAGCGCCTTGCAGGAAACATTGACCCCCCTTGCCGAAATGCTACTGGGAAAAGGCAGCCGAAACCTGTTAATCCCCCTGTGGCGACGTCTATCGACTGCCTTGCAAGGACAGGCTTATTTGCCAGCGCAAAGCGATTTACACCTCAGTTACTCTGCATCACAGGCCATGGATTGGAAAGTGGTTTGTGAGGCCGTTGAGAAGGTACCTCACTGGCAAACAGACCTTGTTTTATTGCTACGCCACACACAATCCTGTGAGCAGTTACGCCTACAAGCTGAAGCCTTACAGAGTTGGTTTTATGTGTGTTGGCAGTTTCCAGAAGAGAGCGACGAACTGGAAAACAGTAGCGATTATGTACTGAGACAGCAATGGAAGGATTTCCTTGATGTAGAACTGGAATTACCCGCCACAGCATTCCCCGCCTGGTTGCTCATCAAAAAGCCGGGTTTAATTCATTCGCTATGCGCGCCAGATAATGAAATGGATTGCCCTGCCAGTTACCGCACGATGTTTCAGTTGCAACACAATAATCTGAATGCTCAAGCTGGGCTTGAAGATGGAGAGGCTATGACATTGCGCGCCCAACTCAAACAACAAGACCCAGAGCTGTTCCAGCATTTCCTGGGGAAAATTGACGCGTAGAAAGAGGCGGGCCAAAGCGTTAAGGCCACCCTCTACCGCTACTCTCTATCGTCACCCCCTATTACAACCCCCTATTACAACCCCCTATTACAACCCCCTATTACAACCGCGTCAGGTAGCTTCGCAACCTGACCTACGAGATGGTACAGTCATTACTTACTGAACAGTAGCGTAGGGTGTACCCTCTGGGGCATAAAGGCACGCTTTATAGTGCCCACGCGGAAAGTGTTCTTAGGACCAGGCGACCCATTATTCGGTCTTTGATGAATGGGGTTACGGGGTACACTCTCCGCGTGGGCACCAAAAGCGTGCCCACCCTACACGACCTACGAGACAGTCTTTGGTGGTACATGGCATCACTTACCGAACAGCCCGTCCAGTTTTGCCGTAACGTCCCCTACCGAAATTCGAGCCATCGCCTCCGCATTTCGTACACGTTGCCCCCAAGAGGCCTCATCGACAGACTTCCCCACCTCAGCCTTTAACGCTTCCGGGTATTTGTTCACCACCCATTGCTGGCTTAAATAAGGGCCAGTGCGTTGTGGGTTGGACGTAACATATAGGCCGATTACCGGCGTGGCGACGGTAGTGGCCATGTGTGCAGGGCCGGAGTCCGGGGTAATAATGGCATCGGCGCGTTGAATGATCGCAAGTAGCTGTTTCAGGTTAGTCTGGCCAATGAGATTAATGGGAGGTGTTTTGCAAAGCGCCGAGATTTTTTCACCGTAGGCTTTTTCCATTTGGCCGGGGCCACCGGTGAGCACGACCTGAATACCGTATTTTTGTGTGGCGTAGTCAGCAACGTGTGCATAACCTTCGGCACCCCAGTTGCGCCAGTTGCGGGCGCGGTTGCTCGAGCAAGGGCTGATGGCCAGCACCGGCTTGTCGTTGGGTAATTGTTGTGTCACGTAAGCGTGTGCTGCATCAGGAAGGGGAATCTCCCAGTGCGGGGTGAGGTCGGTAATGCCGATGGTGTGCGCAAAGCCAAACAATCCATCCATAACGTGCTGGCGTGGTGTTGCTACAATGCGTGTATTGGTGAATAACCACTGCTTATCTTTAGCGCGTTCCTTGTCGAAGCCGAGTTTAATATCGGCAGGAATGAACAGACTGGCGATGCTAGAGCGGATGGAAATCTGCATTTGCAGCAGTGCATCGAAGCGCTGGCCATTAAGGCATTGCTGTATTGATTTTCGCAGCTCAGAATATGCGCGCCAGCCGCGGCTCTTATCAAAGATGATAAACTCGATACCGGGAAGGTCTCCCACCAGAGAAGCCTCCAGTTTTCCGATGACCCAGGTAATGTGCGTATCGGGCCACTGGCGCTGGATACTGCGTACTACAGGCACCGCATGGCAAATGTCTCCCACCGCAGACAGACGTAAAATGCACAGCCGTTTGGGGGCGTGGCTAAAGGGGAGTGAACGGGATGACGTGTTTGGCGGCATGGTTGGCAACGGCGGGCTTCTTTATTTCAAATTTGGCGAAATGGATTAATTATTCTAAGCGTTCCAAGCGTACTCATTAGTAAAAACAGGTCTTATAACTAAAACGATGAATCCTACCGAAAAGCACGAAGGTTCGCAGCACATTCTCTACGATGCAGACCAAATGAACGATGTTGAACTGCGTCTATTTGACGCAGAAGCACTGGCCCGTGACGGTTTGATACGGGGCAGTGCTCAAGGCCGGGGTACCACCCATTTTGTGGAAATTGCCAGTCAAGAATGTGTGCTGCGGCATTACCGACGGGGAGGCATGGTCGCACGTTTATTGGGAGACCGGTACTGGCGCTCCACTTTGCCCAACACCCGCGCTTGGCGAGAATGGCATTTGTTAGCCGACCTGACGACTCAGGGTCTGCCTGTGCCGCAGCCAATTGCTGCCAGAGTAGTAACCCAAGGGGCGTTCTATCGGGCAGACCTCATCATGCGTCGTTTGACGAATACGCATTCATTAAGCCAGGCAGTGCAGGCGGCCTGTTTGCCAGAAACTCAATGGAGGGCTATAGGCCAGAGCATTCGGCGCTTCCATGATGCGGGTGTCTTTCATGCTGACCTCAATGCGCATAATATTTTATTAAACAAAATATTACCTGAAAACATGCCAATGCAGGAAGAAACGGTTCCACAGGCGCTTGTAGCCGTGTGGTTAATTGATTTTGATAAAGGCGAAATACGGCCCGTAGCGCGCAATTGGCAAATGGCGAATCTGATGCGATTGAAGCGTTCTCTCGATAAATTATCGGGCTTACACGCCCCCTTTCACTTTCAGGACGCTGACTGGCAACAACTCATGGCCGGTTGGGAGAGGGAGAAGATCTGATGATTAAATATTAGATAGGTTCTAATGGCACAGTGTACAATTTAGACCTGTTCTAATTTTAACCGATTTGAGTCGAGGCTCTCAAGCCCGACGACACTCCACAGAGGAAATTGTTGATGAGTATCACGTTCAAGTCCTTATCGTTATCACTGCCCGCCACAATTATATCGGGTGTGCTATTGGTTGCATCCAGCACCGCCACAGCCTTTGACGTATTGCCCGAAACGGCCCCATCCCCCGCCAATAACCCCACCACACCCGCCAAAGTAGAGCTTGGCAAGCAGTTATATTTTGATGCACGTTTGTCAGTAAATGGCACCGTCTCCTGCAATTCCTGCCACAGTGTTATGGCCAACGGCACAGACAACCGTCCAGTCTCTGTTGGTGTGTTCGACAAACGCGGCGGACGTTCTGCCCCCACCGTGTGGAATGCAGCATTTCTGTCAACTCAATTTTGGGATGGCCGAGCCGCCAGCCTCGAAGACCAGGCCAAAGGCCCCATCCTCGCAGGTGTGGAAATGGGGATGCCCAGTGAAGCGGCTGTCATTGCACGTTTGCAGCAAATCCCTGGATACGTCACGCAATTCAAAGCAGTCTTTGGTGGAAAAAAATCACTGACCTACGATAACCTGGCAAAAGCAATTGCCAGTTTTGAACGTACACTCATCACACCAAACTCAGCAGTAGACCTGTACCTGAAAGGCGATAAGTCAGCTCTTTCTGCCTCCGCTAAACGAGGAATGCAGCTGGTTAAAAAAGTAGGCTGCACCGCGTGCCACACCGGGCCAAACTACGCAGGCCCCGCCGCGTTGCCGGTAGGTCAGGGTTTCTTTCAAACATTCCCCACATTTCCCAGCAAATATGACCAGCAATACAAGCTCAAAGCGGATTTAGGGCGTTATGAAGTGACCAAAGACAACAGCGACAAAAATATGTGGCGCGTACCCACCTGGCGTAACGTTGCACTTACCGCACCTTATTTCCACAACGGTTCAGTACAAACCCTGGATGAAGCGGTGCGGGTTATGGCTAAAACACAACTTAACAAAGAGCTAAAAAGCACAGAAGTGACAGACATTGTGGCGTTTTTAAATGGGTTGAGTGGAGAGTTCCCTGTCATCGCCATGCCGCGCTTGCCGGAAACACCGAGCGGAACATTGCTTGAGAAATAATACTGATTACGGGTACGCATGATTAAGGATACTCTGCATACAGGGTATCCTTTTTTACTGAATTATTAGCCGGTAGAGTGTACCCTCTGGGGCATAAAGGCACGTTATTTGTCCCCGCGTGTTGCCATCCGATGTGAATGCTTTTTACAATAATTCCAAATCGCATTTATTCCTAACCCGAAGTACAACTTCGGGTCACTCAATTCCGAATTGTTGTGGAAAGTTAGGGTGTCACTCTTTTTTATCAGATAGTCACAAAAAAACACATGGGTAGTCAAATTCAAATACAGCAGAGAGTCTTGGTTTTTTTATCCACGTTTTGCGCGGTGATGAGCGTACGAGGGAAATGGTTTTACATTTCCAAGGTGAGCTTTCCTTCAATCAAGATTGTGAACTCAATGGTTGTTTTCTCATTTTTAGTTTGAAAGGGCTGCATGAGTTTTTGGGGGTGGAAAATGTCATCGTTTATACCGCATTTCGTAAAATTATTTATCAAAGTAGTATTAACGAAGAGTTGCAGGGTTTTGGTGGAAAGGTTGAGCTTCACCGTTCAACCGGTAAGGTTGATGAAAGTTTGTATAAACTAATTAAACTGCAGTAATTGTTTTTTGTGGACAGAGTGGTAATGTTTGAATGGTTAAGCTTTATTGTCTGTTTATTGTGTGCAGTAAATTAGTGGTTTAAATGAGTTTACAGATACCAGACTTCGCCGGTATGACGGTGGTGTTTGGTGTGGTGGGTTAACGATTGCTAGATTATCAGTCTTTAGTTTATTAAGGCGGAAATTAAAAAGCCCAGTGAGTCTGCTATTGCAGTCACTGGGCTTTGTTGGTTTTTGGGTTAAAAATAATTAAATATTTCGAACTCAATATTCCCAAATCACAAGTCGACGTTACCGCTGTTTAATTTCCACTTTTACTCTTTCAAAGGTTAAGTGATAAAAGAATGACAGTGGTGGAGGCAGGTTGGCAGTGCGGCTTGGCCCTGGGGCATCGTGGAATACTAGGTGGAATTCCAGGTCGTTTTTATCAACAGCACCATTACCGGCTTGTGAAAAATCAAATATTTCACCGTCTGTTGTTCGCACGCTGCCATCGGGGCCACGTACGCCAACAGTTGTCATTGTGTGGCCTACCCATTCTGGAACCGGGCCATCGTATGGGTTATCAAATCGCACGCCGTTATGGGTGATTTCTGCTGGGCCCCACGTAGTGATGAGGTTAAAAACAGTGGGTAACACAGGGCCTGCTGCCATTGTATTGCCATGTAAATAAACATTGGTGGTTACGGGGTCTGTGAGTTCAAGCTCTGTGTCGGTTGCAGATGCTCCCAGACGTAATCCCGTTGGGTGAGGTGGTGGCGCAAAACGCTTTTGGTGATAGGTTCATGAGCCATTACGGTCTTCCCATTCAGCCCAAATTTCGCCAGTGTTGGCAACAGGATCAATTTCCAGTTTTGCGCTACCTTTTACCGGCACAGAACCTACGCCGTCCCATACGAATGAGTCTACGGGTTCAGCTGGAACGCCGTCTAAATAGGAAATAACTTCTCCTGTTACACGACGGTTTAAACAAGGCATACTGGCTTTGACTTCATAAGTTAATTGGCTATTAACTCTTGATGATTCTTCTCGGTCGTCATCATCGTCGTCATCGTCGGCCACTGAATAACTGGCATAACTGAGTGGTATGAGGCATGCCGCCACTAAGACCCATTTATTAATACGTTTTTTACTGTTTATCATCCTTAATTCTTCTGAAAAATATCAGATCACATATGAAATGCTTAACATCAGCTCTTGTAGACTGACAAAAAATTATAACAACCACGTCATAGGTTTATAACAAATCAAAAAATAGCTGTGGGTAAGAGCTTGCTTAAGGGTATTGATGGCAAGGATGGCCGTATGGGGGGGAAGGTTATAGATAAGAATGATAACAATTTAACCCTTTATTTTAAAGGTAATGCCTTGCGCAAGAAGACTGTCAGTTCCCCAATTGATTGTGTTGGTTTGCCTTCTCATATAGGCTTTCCAGGCATCGGAACCTGCTTCTCTGCCACCGCCGGTTTCTTTTTCTCCGCCAAAGGCTCCACCAATTTCAGCGCCGGAAGTCCCCAGGTTGATATTGGCAATACCACAATCGCTGCCGGTGCTAGCCAGAAATTGCTCAGTATGCAGTAAGTGGGTTGAAAACAATGCAGATGAGAGTCCCTGTTTAACGGCATTTTGTTGATGTATGGCATCGGAAAAGTCAGTGTATGGCATAACATAAAGTATCGGTGCAAACGTTTCTTGTTGCACTATTGGCCAGTCATTGTCGGCTTTAACGATAGTGGGCAGTACAAAGTTACCCTGGTTTCCTCCCTCTTTATCAATGATGACATCGCCTCCGAACAAGATTTTACCGTGTAAGGTATGAATGGTTTTAATGGTTTCTGAAAATGCCTGTACGGCATTTGGGTTAATCAATGGCCCCATTAATGTTCTGGGGTTGAGTGGGTTGCCAATGCGGATTTGTTGATAGGCGTTGATTAAATGGTCGATGAGTTTTTGATATCGGCTGTGATGCACAAATACTCGGCGCGTGGTGGTACAGCGTTGCCCTGTCGTACCGATGGCGCCAAAGGTAATGGATGAGGCGGCCATTTCCAGGTCGGCGGTTTCATCCACAATGACGGCGTTGTTACCGCTGAGCTCCAACAAGCTCTTACCTAGGCGTGAAGCAACATTAACCGCAACTTCGCGACCAACAGCACTGGAACCAGTGAAAGAGATAAGGGGTACGTTGGTATCGTTTACCAAACGTTTTGTTAGTGGGTTATCCTTTTCTATGAGCAAGGTGAATATCGCGGGATACCCCCCTTTTTTGAGTATGCGATTACAGATGTGTTGTACCGCTATTGCACAAAGAGGCGCTTGCGATGAGGGTTTCCATATAAGGCTGTTGCCAGAAACTGCGGCAATAAAAGCATTCCACGCCCATACGGCAATGGGAAAATTAAAAGCGGTAATTATGCCAACCACACCCAGTGGATGCCATTGTTCATACATGCGATGTTTGGGACGTTCTGAATGCATGGTGTTTCCATAGAGCATGCGAGATTGCCCAACGGCAAAATCGGCAATATCGATCATCTCCTGTACTTCACCGTAGCCTTCCTGTAATAATTTTCCAGTTTCTAATGTTACCAAACGGCCTAGCATTTTTTTATGGCAACGTAATTCATTGGCGATTAAACGAATAGCTTCTCCACGTACCGGGGGGGGGATGTCTCGCCATTGTGTAAAGGCGAGTTGAGCAGACTCGAGTACGTTGTCATAATCAGATGAAGAAGCAGATTGTAATTGTGCAAGGGGTTGGTTTGTTGCAGGGTTATTGGATGTAAAACGAGTTGTGCTTGTTTCGGTGCTCCAATGTTCAGGTGAAATGCATGCGCCTGAATTCAGGGGTTTAATGCCGAGAGCTGTTAATGTGTTTTGGGTTGTGTCCATGAGTGTGTGACCGTTATGTTGGTTGTGTGTTTTCCAGATGAGCGCCAAAACGATTTTGTAATATGTCAGGAAGTGTAAAGTTTTCCTGTCGGATAAATCCTTTGAGTTTCTGGTTTAAGGTAATGTCAACAACACTACACAATCCTGTTGCTGTCGATAATTGAATGGCAGACCAATGACGCCCGGCAATTTTTGCCGGATAGATTTTTCTGACGTCTGATTTTTCAAATAAATTCCCATGGTATTTTCCGGTGACTGAAACATAGATTAATACAACGTCCTGAAAGGTTTGCGGAATAGCATTTTCCAGAATGTGTTTAAGCATTTTACGGTCGCGATTTAATCGCAGGTCTTGCAATAAAAATTGCATTTTTGCGCAATGGCCGGGATACCGCAGGGTTTTATAGTTCATGTTGTTGACTATTCCAGAAAAACTGTCAGCTAATGTACCGAGTCCCCCGGAGGTATTAAACGCTTCATAACGGTCGCCATCCAGCATGATTGTTTCGTAACCCTCCAATGGTTTAAGTCGTATTATTTTTCCATCTTCCAGTCCGTAACATGGGTTGATATATTCATTAATGAGCCCATCGGTTGACCAGGTAAGCGAATATTTCAAAGCGTTGTTGGGGTGTAGTGGTAAGGCTCCTACGCGCATTTTCACGGTGTCGATGCTCTCGAAATGAGATATGAGGTGGTTCGCTACAATGCTGATAAATCCAGGCGCTAATCCGCACTGGGGGACGAAGGCGGGCATCGTGTTGCTCGCCAACTGTTGGATATACTTTGCATTTTCAACATCTTCACTGAGGTCGAAATAATACAGTTGTAATTCATGTGCGATCTTTGCCAGTAGGCGATTACAGTGGAAGGGCAGAGCGGAGATAACGGTATTAATTTTTTGTTTTTTAATATACTTGATGATTTCTACAACGTCACTTGCATCCAGTGTTTTAAGGTGGAAATTCGTGAGGGGTTGGGAAGGGGATGTGAAGCCGTTTAGAGCTCCCTCTTTATCAATCAGAAATATTTCATAATCACCACAACGGGTTAGCAGGCTGGCGATTAGCGAGCCAATTTTTCCACCTCCAGCAAGTAAAATTCTATGCATCTGCTGTTGCCTTTAGAGAGAGCTACACTTACTAAAACAGGGCAAATATTGAAATATTTAAGGTTAGCCTATCGGGTATGTATTGATGATAGAGGCTTGATTATAAAAGTGTTGGTCAAAAATGGCCTTTCGTCAACATGTTGCAAGGGTTGAATGTGTGATGGGTTTCAAGTTTTCATAAGAATTCAATGGGTCGTTATATGAATGGTCTGAATAATGCCAAATTCCAGGAGTTTGCAACTGACTTGGCCCGCTATTTGTCACAGGAAGAGCCTGGCCTAACGGTTAACCCAAAATCAGCTAGTAAACTTTCGGTTATCAGGGGGAATGGAGAGCCAACTACTCTTGATCTTGTGCCTGTGTTGATGAAACCAGAACCGGTAACCGCCGGAAATTGGTTTGGCGGCGTTAATACATCGAAACAATTAATAAATGCCTATGATCAATGTTATGCCGAAACAACGCTGGAGAATGATTTCCCGGAAATGATGCAGGATGTGCATAACTACGCTGAGATATTCCGCCGGAATATTTTTGATCATGCATCGACATCCCTGAGCAACGATGAAGCCAGGTTAATTGCTGAGTGGGTTTCTCAATTTGATTGTTATTGCGCCATTAAAGCCGTGGAATCTTTGCTGATAAGTGCAAAAGATCGGGCTTTACTCACTATCGCCAAACGGCGAGGGTGGGTCGTCTATATGGACCACCTTGCGATCCGATGCGGGTCGAGTAAAAATGGTGATGCCAAGCGTGTTGCTGATTTTTTATGCGGTCATTTTGCTTATGTTACCCCTCAGCTCAGGGGAGAAGAGTTTTACCGATTCGATGATGGCTGGGAGGCTTATCCTCGCTATAAAATGCTGGAAAATGGTTTGATGATGCGACTTTTTATTGACGAATCATCGAAAGGATTTCCTTTGCAAATTATTCAGCATTGGCATCATGTCTATGGATATACGGCGCATCATTTGGCGCTGCGAGTTGCGCGTGAGACAAGAAATGGCTTGGTGTCAGTTTCAGTACCTATTCTGATTGCCGCGCTTTCAGAACAGGGTGTGACTTGCAAGACACCGACCGGTGATTATACGGGAGGGTTACTGGAGCAAGTGTTTACCGAACCGGTATGTTCGTCAGGTGTGCCAGACGATATCAAAAAAACGTTATTGAGTATGCAACTTGGGCTTGAGCAAGTGATTGAAAACAGTAAATTGATCGAGCTCGTGTCTCGCCGTGAAATGCCCGCAACCTATGCGAAACGGTATTTTACTTTTTATGGTATTCAATATGATGCAAATAACCCGCAGCATAGCGCCCCTTGTTACCCTTATTTTTTACCTGCACAGGCAGCACATGTGATTCGCACGTCTCTCGATGTAGTGTAACTTTCCTACATCGACAGCTATTGAGTATATCCTTGATATGATGGTCAAAAATACTACTATTGAGTAAATGAGTTATTTGCTTTACTGCAAAGGGTGAGTGAATGAAGTTTGAAATCAACCATAAAGTTATTAATACCGATGCTCAGGGTTACCTTGTCAATCTGGATGATTGGGATGAGGACGTTGCTGTTGAATTGGCTCACCAGGATAAAATTGATCTGTACGTGGACCATTGGGAACTGATTTGGTATTTTCGTGATTATTTTATTGAAGAACAGCGAAATCCCACGATGCACACCATTGTGCGTACATTAGGTAAAGGGGAAGGTAGCCATTTTCGCCATCAAAAGAAATACGAACGCCACATTTATGCGTTGTTCCCGAAAGACCCCGTGCATGAAATCTGCAAACTAGCAGGGCTGCCCATGCCTCCACCGGATACATAAACGCTGTTTTAGTGTAATTCCTAGTCGTATTTTCTTTCTATCCCGGTACTGTCCTGCCTGTTTGCCTACCTACTTAATGGCCCGCTTGTGGCAGAATCTCCATGAGCGGGCACTTTATTGCACACTCCCAAATGAATTATTGGCAGCACCCGCCGGCGGTTCGACGCCTGCGATAAGATATCCTTGAGCGACTGGGCCTCCAGGGAATAGTTTATACAAGAATTTTATGCCGCCTTGTTGATGAAAACTTTCATTTAACGCATCGTGTATGCCGCGTACTTGTTGTCTTTTATCCTGATGCAGAGAAAAATATTCCTGAATCGCGCGCACTGCTTTGAGGTGATCTTTGCTAAGGATCAAGCCTTGTTGTGCCGCAACGTGTTTTGCCTCCTGGAGCGTCCAGCCTAACGGTGCATTGGGGAAGTCTTGATTTTGGTTCGCGAGACTGGGAATTAAGACTTCGTTCATGGTTAACGGCATGACGGAATACCTCCAAACTTAGGCAGCGAGTATGTAATGTTGAGAAACGGGATTATGAAACTGGCTTTTCTCAAGGGTTAATCAAGCTATAGGACACTGATGCTATTTCGTCAAGCAGAGGAGAGAATCAGGCGTATTGAGGGGTAATCTGTCTGGCTATGTGCGGTGTTTGCGCAAGCCAGAGACCAGGATTCCCGCGCCAACGAATGCCAGTATCCACTGGTATATCGGGAATAGATCAAAACCGTCAAAACCCATGCCGTAAAGGCTGACAAACCCTACCCAAGTGGCACCTGAACAATGTTCAATGGCCGTCATATAGGTGACAGAGCCGACAAGCAGCCCTGCGCCTGTGAGTGTTATGACGCGAGCGATAAAATTACCGTGGGCGCGACGACGGGCCAGGATGCGACCTAAAAGAATGGCAACAACGCTATACACAATGAGGGTAATGGCGTCGTATTCCAGGGTCCACAGGTTGAGAGCACTGCGCGGGTCTTTATGGGCGAGCACAATAAATGACTTGGTGAGAATGAATTCCAGTGCGCCCAAAGGCTGCTCAGGCCATATAAGCATAAACATGGAAAAATAAGCCCCTACAGGGTTGAGTGTATGGTTTACCCAGCCGCCATTGAGCAATGTGATCGCAGTGAGAGCGATTATAAAAAAACTGAAGAAAATCAGGGTGCTATAGAGCAGTGCGGCACTCGATCGTGGCGTCTCCTGAGGTGAGAAATGGGAGGGAGAATGGGGATTGCTGGCGGGTGCGGCCGCAGAGGCAGTGGTGGAAAAAATGGCAAAAATTCTATTCATGGCGCCATTGTAACCGATCAACCGCTCGACCGTGTTATTCTGCACGCCAGATATTGAATGGGTTTTCCGGCCTCAGGCACGCAATGGAGTGAAATTACGGCAATGGCCGTCTACGCAATTGGTGACATTCAAGGTTGTTACGCCGAGCTTATGGCCTTATTGAAGGTTATTGAGTTTGATGAGGCGACCGATCAGTTATGGTTTACCGGAGATCTGGTGAATCGAGGCCCTGATTCCCTGGGCGTTTTACGTTTTGTACGGGGGCTTGGTTTGCGTAGGCCAGCGGCGCTGATCACTGTGCTGGGAAATCATGATCTACACTTGTTGGCGGTGGCCGAGGGGCTGGGTAAGACGCACCGCAGTGACACCCTGGATGAAATACTGACAGCCCCGGACAAACAGGATTTGCTGGACTGGTTACGACAGCAACCCCTGCTGCATTACGATGAAACACTGGGTTCAAGTGACGGTGATTATGTGGGTACGGCTCTGGTTCACGCCGGGTTACCCCCTCAATGGTCGATGGACTCAGCACGGCAATACGCCTCGGAAATCGAAGGTGTTTTGCGAGGTGAGCAATACCGGGAATTTTTAGCGCATATGTACGGCAACCAGCCGGACCAGTGGAAGGAATCGTTGGTGGGTTGGGGACGTTTACGGTTGATGACTAATTGCTTCACGCGAATGCGTTTTTGCGATGCCAATGGCCGATTGGATTTGCAGGCGAAAGGGGCGCCGGGGACACAGCCAGCCGGTTTTTTGCCCTGGTATGAAATTACTAACAGGCAAAGCCGGGAAAGCCGGATTGTATTTGGCCATTGGTCGACATTGGGCTTGCACCAAAGTGAGAATGTCGTTTCGCTGGATACGGGGTGTCTGTGGGGCGAGCGTTTGACGGCGATGCGATTGGATGGGGGCGGAGGAATACATTCCGTGGCGAGCCTGGGGCACCTTTATCCTGGAGAGACAGAGTGAGAAAGATACTTTTTTTTATTGCGGGGCTGTTATGGCTACCTGCGGTGGCGTGGCCCGGCAGCGCAGCAATAAGCGTGTACGGGGTTTGGAGTGGCACAGTGACGCAGGTGGTTATTCCTGGACGGGAATACCGCCGTTACGACGTGGCGGTTACCATGGCGCCAAATAGCTACCGGATAGATTATGACAGTCTCGATTGTGGCGGGGATTTACGGTTACTCGTAAAGCAAGGGCGTTTTTTTCGTTTTCGGGATGAACTTAACTATGGACTTGAGGCCTGTAGTAACGGTGGGCGAACGGAGTTACATTTTCTGGCCTCGGGTCAGGCGTCGTTTCAGTGGTTTGATGTGAATGGCGTGCTTAAAGCGGAAGGGCGTCTTAAGCGAACACGCCAGTTAATGGCATTTGTTATGCCTACTGTTATGGCGAGTGTTATGCCCATAGGTCAAGTTACCAGAGAGGACGTGACGGAACGCGACGCAAAAATAAGTTAAAACGATAAAGTAGTACATGAGCAATTGAGTCTTTTAGGGGTGAAAGGAATGAAAACATTATTGAATGGTCGTGAAGTAGTTTTGTTGTGGAGTTTTTTGTTGATGAGCTCAGTAATAATGAGTTCTGCGACCTGGGCTGCACCCAAAGCTGAAATTCTCGAATACGGGTTTTATAGTTTTACTGATGGATCAGAGCGGTTGATGCAACCCATTACCACCTCCGGTTATGTGACGAAAGGTAAGACACAGCTGGATAAAAATACAAACCGTATTCCGTTGGAAATAGGGCGGTTGTTTGGTTTTCGTTTTCGTATCTCTGGCATGAATAGAAATGTGGGGATCATTCCTTTGGAGTTTGTGGTTGTTCACCCGGAAATGAAAAAGCCTGATGGTACATTCTCAACAGGTTATCGTTATAATCTGGATCTTAAGCTTACTAATGGCATGGTGGAAGATAAAACCGGCTATCGGGTCAATGAAGATTTTGAAATGGTCGAAGGTGAATGGCATTTTGAATATCGCTTTATGAATAAAACGCTGATTAAGCAGTCGTTTACCACCTTTACAGAGAAGTAATGCCGATGACGTGTTGTTTTTCGATGCGACGTTGATGTAACGCTGAGCGCTTTTTTAACGGGAAGGAAAAAGCGCTAATAAGGATAATTTATGGACGATGAGCTTAAGCAAAACGTAACGGCGGCTGAAACCTGGATACGCGGGTTATTCATTTTGCTGTTTGCTTTTTTACTGGTCATTGCAAGAATGGTGACTGCTGCGGTAGTGGTTATTCAGTTTCTTTTCACGGTGTTCAGTGGGCAAACAAACGAAAATTTACGCGATTTTGGTGCCAGCTTGGCACAATTCATTTTTCAGGCATTGATGTACGTTACCTACAATTCAGACGATAAACCTTTTCCTTTCAGGGCATGGCCAGAGGCAAAAGATGCTGGCGCAAATGCCGGTTTGGTCGATAATAAGGGAGCCGATGAGTCTGGCACCGAATCTGCAGATCAACGCGAGTTGGCGGCTGAGAATGTGGCCTTTGATGAGCCTTCAGTAGACGCGCAAGATGAACGCGAATCTCGTTTATAATCACTCATCGACATAAAACCTTGTTTTTTCAATGGGATGGCGGGCGTTACGGCTCGTTATCATGCATTTTTTGGTTTTAGCGGCGTACCGTTAATTAGTGTACAATACGCGGCCAATCCCGCATTGGCTGTCGACATTGGCAGTCATGCATTTACGCTCGGCAAACGTACTTGATCGAGCTGTCAGACCGGTAACACAAATCTCATGCAGTCAGCTCCCGATATTTTTTCCTACCGTAAATTCTGGGCCCAACGTTTTGGCCCAGCCCCACAGTTGCCTATGTCTCGTGACGAGATGGATAAACTGGGATGGGATAGCTGTGATGTGATTTTGGTCACCGGTGATGCCTATGTGGATCACCCCAGCTTTGGCATGGCTGTTATCGGCCGGGTGCTGGAAGCGCAGGGGTTTCGTGTGGGCATTATCTCTCAGCCGGATTGGACGAGCGCGAGTGAATTTCAAAAGCTGGGCAAGCCCAACCTGTTCTTTGGGATTACTGGCGGTAATATGGATTCTATGGTCAACCGCTACACCTCTGACCGGAAAAAGCGCTCCAACGATGCCTATACGGCGAACGGCGAAGGCGGCAAACGCCCCGACCGTTGTGTAGTGGTTTATAGCCAACGTGCCCGCGAAGCCTATAAAGGTGTGCCGATTGTTATCGGCGGCATAGAGGCTAGCCTGCGGCGGCTTGCGCATTATGATTATTGGTCTGAAAAGGTGCGGCGCTCAGTGATACTGGATGCCAAGGCTGACTTGTTAGTGTACGGAAATGCCGAACGCCAGATTGTTGAAATTGCCCATCGTCTTTCGCGACGTGAAGCCATCGAAGATATCACCGATGTGCGCGGCACGGTGTTTGCCTGTCGTGATATCAATGGCCACCCCGAGCGGTTACCCAAAGATTGGGTCATGCTTAATTCTACAAAATTAGATACACCGGGTGTTATTGAAGAGCCTGTTGACCCTTATCTTTCGACGGGTGCCATGGGGGGTGCTGGTAATGAAGCTGCGCCTTGTGCCACCGGTGATACCAACGCTGCTGAAAAAAATGCCGCAGAGAACAATAATGCAGTCGTCGTTACGCTTGCGCCGCGTAAAGCTGTTCCGGGTAAAAAAACGCGCCCTGCTGCTGATAAAACCGTAGTGTGCTTGCCTGATTACCATAGTCTGCGTGAAGACCGCGTGTTGTACGGCCACGCCTCACGCGTATTCCACAAAGAAACCAACCCTGGTAACGCACGCATTATTTATCAGTCTCATGGTACGCGTGGAGTGTGGATGAATCCGCCGCCCATTCCACTCGCTACTGAAGAGTTGGATAAAGTCTTTGAACTGCCCTATACGCGTCGGCCGCATACCGACTATGGTAAAGCCAATATTCCCGCCTATGAAATGATCCGCTTTTCAGTGAATATCATGCGCGGCTGCTTTGGTGGCTGTACCTTTTGCTCTATCACTGAGCATGAAGGGCGAATTATTCAAAGTCGCTCAGAAGATTCCATTATTCGTGAAATTGAAGCTATAAGGGATACCGTGCCGGGCTTCACGGGCCACATTTCTGATCTTGGCGGTCCTACTGCCAATATGTACCGGCTTGCTTGTAAAGATCCAGAGATTGAGAAAAACTGCCGATTGCCTTCGTGCGTTTATCCGGGGATCTGTAAAAATCTGGGCACTAATCATCAGCCTTTAATCAATTTATATCGACGTGCTCGAAAACTGTCCGGTATTAAAAAAATCCTCATTGCCTCTGGCTTGCGTTACGACCTTGCCGTGGAGTCCCCTGAATACGTTAAAGAGTTGGTGACCCATCATGTGGGTGGCTATTTAAAGATAGCGCCGGAGCATACTGAAACGGGCGTGCTTTCAAAGATGATGAAGCCGGGCATGGGCACTTATGACCGCTTCAAACAGATGTTTGAAAAATATTCAAAAGCGGCCGGAAAAGAGCAATATCTGATTCCGTATTTCATTGCTGCTCATCCCGGTACGACGGACAAAGACATGATGAATCTGGCAATCTGGCTTAAAGCCAACGGCTTTCGTGCTGACCAGGTGCAGAACTTTTTGCCATCACCCATGGCAACGGCTACGGCCATGTATCACTCGGGTAAAGACCCGTTAAACAAAATCGGCTCAAACAGTGAAGACATGCCAGTACCAAAAGGCACTAATGCAAGAAAACTGCACAAAGCCTTTTTACGATACCATGATGCCAACAATTGGCCGTTGTTACGAAAAGCCTTAAAAAGTATGGGGCGTGCCGATCTTATCGGAAATGGAAAACGCCATCTGATACCAGCGTGGCAGCCTAAGGGAACCGGTGATAATGGGGAAGGTCAGGGGGCGGGTAAAACGTTTCGTACTCAGCATACGGGTTTGCCTAAAAACCCCAAGTCTCCAAAAGCAAAAACATCACGTAGAGGCCGCTCAGCTAATCGTTAGTATGCTTGTAGTGATGACGTGTAGTGATGACGTCAGTGATGGCCTGTACAGGTAATCAGAAATTGTCATTCTCGACGTTATATCGGTGATCAATTGTCGAGCCTACGTTGTCCAACGTAGGCTCGATGGCATCTTCATCATAATTCGTACTGCCTAATCGTTCGATTAATGTTGCATAAACACTGGTGGATAAAACCAAAGCTGAAGTGTTCATTGCCATTTTAAAGATATTCATTTTTATACCTCGTATCTGAACCAGTCTATTTTCCCACAAAAAACATTTCAGCATAAACTGTGCCAGTTCGGTAGGTTGTTGGTTTTATAGAGTAATTTCAGGCAGCGTCGCGAGAAGAGCGGCCGGTGTAAAATATTTCGACAGGTAAATTGTGAAGCAGGCGTGATTGTGTTTGCACAATTTGTGGTTTTGATGGCAGTTCTGATCGTAGTGTTGGTCGATATATTGACCGTAGCACTGATCGCGGCTGAAGCCGCTCCACAATAGCATTTAAACGTTTTGATGTTTAGAACGGCCCTTATTTGAGGCATCGGCTGGGGTGTCGGCTGAAACATAGATTGAGATATCGATTAAGGTCTGTTTATCCTTGTTGTCATCAGGTTTTTCCTTGCTGCGCTGGGTATAAGCGGGTTGTTATAATGTATTGAGGTAGGGATACCCTGGGCTTAATTCTGGTTATCATTTTCTATGCATTTTTATTATGGTTTAACTAACCTTTTTTAGTATTTTTTCTAAATTGAAAATCGCAATTTTCTGATGTGTTTTATCGGCATATCGGGGAACTTCTCCCATGGGATATTCGTCATATCCTCGTTACTGTTTTCTCCAAAAAAATTATGCAGTAGTGTACGTTCGTGTTTACGAACGTGTCGGAGAAATTAAGTTATGCGTGCGCAAACATCATGGGCAGTGAACTTCTGGAATTAAATGAGATATCTACTCTTGTTTTTTTTAAATAACTCTCAGTGCCAAAAACAGTGTCAATAAAAAATAATAGTGATTGACCATGAGGATGCGGGCGTATTGTTAAGTGATGAATAATAAAGGGGTAAGTTATGGAAGATTGTAATAAAAATGGAGCATTAAAAAGCAGGTTTAAAACCCTGGTGGCTGTTGCTTTTTTGGCCATTGCAGGCCTTGTGTCTGTTAGTGCACAGGCAGAGATTCGCGTGCTGGCAGCGGGCGGTGATTTGTTAGGGCCTTTTGGCACAGAACAAATTTTTGCTAATGGTGATTTGGTCGGTTATGTGGATCGCCCATCATTGTTTGATTATCAAGCATTGACAACAGAAGATATTGTTAATAATTACGATGTTTTAATCATCCCAACGAATACTGCAGATTGGCAGTATGATTTTGACTGGAATACACGCGTCTTACCATTTCTCGCGAGTGGCGGTGGTGTGGTGTGGGAAGGTGCCGGTTCGACAGGTACCGCAGGAGCCACAATCTTTACTACAGTGGATGATCGTTACCTCTGTAATAACAGCACCATTTGTTATATCCCGAGTTCACCTTTGAATGTGTTGTCTGTTCCCGGCATTACCGATGGTATTTCCGGTGATTTTACTGCTACGCTGGGTTATTTCACAAACTGGGATGCGGCTTTGTCGCCCTTTATTCAGGCCAATGCGGTTGACCTGGGTACAATTAGCTATGGCTTGTACGGTCAGATTAATGCGGGCCGTATTGTGATCACTCAAAATTCGCAGGACGATGTTGCGAATCCTGCCGGTACTGCCGCTGAAGTGAATGCGTATAACTTGCTGATTAACAAAATTCAGTGGGCTGCTTCCAGCACCGCAACGCCTGACCCTAGTTTGCGTTTTATGCCTACGCTGGTGGGTTTGAGTGAAGCGCATGCTATCGCTGCGTTAAGTGCGACGGGTTATGTTGTGAATAACACTTATTTTACAACAACAAATCTGGAAGCCTACGGCAATGTACCTTCCCAGAGTCCTCAGCCGGGTGCGGCTGGTTTTGTGGGTGATGTGGTTGATTTGTTTGTGGTTAAAACACCGATGACGGCCAGTGTTACGGTGCCTGATATCAAAGGTATGTTAACGGCGGATGCTGAAAACACTTTGAATGCGGTTAATCTTGATCGCGGTTCACTGGTGTGGAGCAGTCATCCAACGGCACCAAACGGTACTATCATCAGCCAGAATCGCGCGGCTGGACAAACCAGTAACGAAGGCTGGATTGTTGATGTCGCTCAATCTACAGGGCTTAATGCCGGTCGTGTGCCGTTTGTTCAATGGTTGACACAGGCTGATGCCGAAGCGGTCTTGGCGGTTGCCGGGTATGGAGCGGATGTGACGTTTGCCAGTCACAGCGTTATTCCTGCGGGTAATGTGAGTGCTCAATCACCGGGCGATGATAGTAGCCTGGCAGTGGGTGGAACGGTGAGTCTGGTGGTTTCTTCTGGCATTGCGGGTACGACTATTGTGGCCGTACCCGCTGTTGAGGGCTTGGCCCAGTCAGCGGCTGTCAGTGCGTTGTCCGCTGAGGGGTTAAGCGCAAATGTGAGCTCTGCAAGTAGCGAGAGTGTGGTTTCAGGCGATGTTATTAGTCAAAGCCCATCGGCTGGAACCGATGTTTCTTCTGCCAGTATTGTGAATTTGCTGGTTTCTTCTGGGTCAGCACCTGCAGCCGTCAATGTGCCAAGTGTGACGGGTACATCTCAGTCCGCTGCGGTATCGGTCATTTCTGCTGCGGGCTTGTCGGTTGGAAGCACCACCACGGCAAGCAGTAGTTCAGTAGCGTCTGGTGATGTGATCAGCCAGACACCGTCTACTGAAGCCAGTGTTGCTCCGGGTTCCAGTGTTAGCTTGGTCGTGTCAACGGGTTCGCCTTTGGTTATTGCGCCCAGCGTTGTGGGTAGCGCTTATTCGAACGCGATTTCGGCACTTCAAAATGCAGGTTTAACGGTTGGTAATGTTTCAACAACCTACACTCGTCGCTCATGTGGCAGAGTGAACAGCCAAACGCCTGTAGGCGGCACAAGTGTGCCAGTAAATACAGTGGTAAATTTGGTTGTGACTCGTACGCGATATTGCAACCCTTTGTAATTTTGAGCGGAAGTTATTAACTCAAATTTTTAATAACGGTAAACTTTATGTTCATAAAGAACGGTTGTTAATAACGGTTCAAATCGGGTATTGAAAAAATGCACTGTTGATTTCAAGGGTGCATTTTTTTTGGCATTTTATTGGAATGCGAGTCAATAGCGTGCAAAGTTTATGGTCATAGTGCGCACCGCCCTAGTGACTTTGTCCGCATATGCCGGAAAGTTTTGAGAGTAGCCTGAAACAGCTCGCATACTTTTTAATGCGAGTCATTTCATTAATATAAGGAGATAGACAATGAGTAAATATAAGGATATAAACTTTGGCGCATCTATTAATAAAGTACTAAATAAAACGTTTAATAAAGTGCTGGATACAACGTTGAATAAAACGCTGGCAGTATTGGTTTTTTCCGCACTGGCATCAATCGTTATGGCAAAAAATGTGAGCGCAATGGAGGTGAATTGTAATATACCTTTAGCTATCACGTGTGAAATCAGTGACCCGAGTGGTTTTATGGCCGTGAGAGTGAATGTGGATTTCGGTGATTTAGGACAGATTGATGTCGTTAATCAGAGTTTCCTAACGTGTCGTACATCTGCGACGGTAAGTTGGGACCCTATTGTGCCTAACTTTCAAATTTTCACGACGAGCTGTATTCCTGTATCCGGTGGCATTACTGGAGGCGGGCCAGGTAAGAATGCATTGGATCACGTGCGATATTTTGAAATCGTCGTTGATGAGCGTAATAAAACCTCCGCAGTTCGAGCCGTTAAGCCTTCACTAAAATTACTCAAGTCAACCGATCCACTGAGAGCGAGCCTTGAAATATTCAGAGCTCAAAGTCGTCCGACCAATCCGGGGATAGATGAACTACAGGCATGGCCAGATGAAGATGTGTTAGCGGATACGACGGTGACGTGTAATAACAGTACAAATATTTGTACTTGCGTAACCGATACGGGTGGAGATTGCGGCAAAAAGCTGGAGGCATTATGCGGTAGCTCCATTTCCTGGTCTGATGGCGGTGTTGGTGAGAACTGCTAATCAGCGATAACAGGTGTGAATTTACAGGCACACCTGTAATCTGTGTTTCAATGACAAGGGTGCCTTTATAGAGGCGTTGTTCCTGTTGGCAGGGGTTGAGTGTGGTAATGCTTTGCTCCTGCTACCGGGAGGGGCACCTTATGTGTATTCAAACTCAAGTACGCTATGGTTTTCTTCAAGGACATAATCCAAAAACGTACGCGCAACCAGAGACAGTTTTCGACCTTTGAGATGCACGGCATGCCAACGTCGTTTCAGGGGGAAGCCTTGTACATCGAGTACCGTCAGCTTATTCATGTCTCGTTCCAGCTGCACACTGTGTAATGACAGTATCGCTAAACCCAAGCCCGCAATAACAGCCTGCTTTAGGGCCTCGCTGCTGCCCAGTTCCATATAGGGCTCTATGGTGACTCCCTGCTCTTTGAGTATTTGGTCAAAAACATACCGAGTGCCAGAGCCAATTTCACGATTAAGAAAGCGGTGGTCAGCTAACTCTTTGATACTTATGTTCTTTTTGTTGGCCAGAGGGTGGTCGGTGGGCGCAACAATGCCCAGAATGTTATTAAGGAAGGGGTAGCCTTCCAGGTTATTGTCTTGGGGCACCTGTCCCATGATGACAAAATCATCATCATTGTTCATTAAACGTTCAACCACGCGCGCACGGTTGGTGAATTTTAATTTGGGCACAACATCCGGGTATTGATGTAAAAAGGCACCTAGAATCGTCGGTAAAAAGTATTTAGCCGTAGAAACTACGGATAATTGAAGGGGGCCTTTCACCGTGCCATTAAGTTCTTCAATGGATGTTTTCAGCTCATCTACCCGTTTGAGGATGTCTATGCTCGCCGCATACATGATTTTTCCGGCGGCTGTAGAGAATGTTTTCTTGCCGACTTGCTCAAATAGCGGCATGCCAGCTTGTGTTTCGAGTCGTTTAATCTGAATTGAAACAGCGGGTTGGGTTAGGCACAGCTCTTCGGCGGCACGGGTGTAGCCGCCTAAACGAGAGACGGCTTCGAATAACTTTAGTTGTTGTAGGGTTAAATGCATGTCTTATCCATAAACAAATGTTTATGGATAATATAATAAAAACTAATTTTTATAAATGGTTGTTTCGTACTATATTCAGTTCACCTGAATTAAAGCTCCTTTTTTAGTGGAAGCTAGGTATAAACATTGAGTTTTGATCTCGCATCGAATGATGTTGGTCAAAACTTATCGATAAGTAACTGTTGAGGAAAACAACATGGCAAAGACCTACAGCGCTGGTGTTAAAGCATACCGCGAAACGTATTGGACACCAGATTACTCCGTTAAAGAAACTGACATTTTAGCATGTTTCAAAATCACTCCACAGGATGGTGTACCTCGTGAAGAAGTAGCAGCAGCGGTTGCCGCTGAATCTTCAACCGGTACCTGGACAACCGTCTGGACTGACCTGTTGACTGACCTTGATTACTACAAAGGTCGTTGTTACGCCATTGAAGACGTACCGGGTGATGACACTTGTTTCTATGCCTTCATCGCATACCCTATCGATTTGTTTGAAGAAGGTTCCGTCGTAAACGTCCTGACCTCATTGGTCGGTAACGTATTCGGCTTTAAAGCCCTGCGTGCGCTTCGTTTGGAAGATATCCGCTTCCCAGTCGCTTATGTTATGACCTGTAATGGCCCACCACAGGGTATCACTACAGAACGTGACATTCTGAACAAATACGGTCGTCCATTCCTGGGTTGCACAATCAAGCCTAAATTGGGTCTTTCCGCCAAGAACTACGGCCGTGCATGTTACGAAGGTCTTCGTGGTGGTCTCGATTTCACTAAGGATGACGAAAACATTAACTCACAGCCTTTCATGCGCTGGAGAGCTCGTTTTGACTTCGTACAGGAAGCTATCGTTAAAGCAGAAGCAGAAACAGGTGAGCGTAAAGGTCACTACTTAAACGTTACTGCTCCTACATATGACGAAATGATGAAACGTGCCGAATATGCGAAAGAAATTGGCTCACCCATCATCATGCATGATTACCTGACCGGTGGTTTGACCGCGAATACGGGTCTTGCTCAGTGGTGTCAGGACAACGGTATGTTGTTGCACATCCATCGCGCAATGCATGCGGTACTTGATCGTAACCCCCATCACGGTATCCACTTCCGCGTATTGGCTAAAGTATTGCGTCTGTCTGGTGGTGATCATCTTCACTCCGGTACTGTTGTTGGTAAGCTGGAAGGCGATCGCGAGGCTACTTTGGGTTGGATCGACATCATGCGTGATTCATTCATCAAAGAAGATCGTTCACGCGGTATCTTCTTTGACCAAGATTGGGGCGCAATGCCTGGCGTTATCCCTGTTGCTTCTGGTGGTATTCACGTATGGCACATGCCTGCGCTGGTTAACATCTTTGGTGATGACTCCTGTCTGCAGTTTGGTGGCGGCACATTAGGTCACCCTTGGGGTAATGCAGCGGGCGCAGCGGCTAACCGTGTTGCGGTTGAAGCTTGTGTTGAAGCACGTAACATGGGTGTTGAGCTTGAGAAAGAAGGTAAGAGCATTCTTACCAAAGCGGCTGCAAGTAGCCCAGAGCTTAAGATTGCTATGGAAACTTGGAAAGAGATCAAATTCGAATTTGATACCGTTGACAAGATCGACGTTGCTCACAAGTAAACCAACCCATTTTGATCCACAGTGGCAGGCGGCGTAAGTCGTTTGCCACTGAATCAACACTAATTATTTTGGAGTAAATCACATGAGTGATGTGCAAGATTATGAATCAAGCTTAGGCAACCCAGCTGTAAGCCGTAAATTCGAAACTTTTTCTTACCTGCCTACATTAACTGAAGAGTCATTACGTGCACAGATTCAGTACATCGTCAATAAAGGTTGGAATCCAGGTATTGAACACACAGAACCTGCTCACTCAATGAGCAACTACTGGTACATGTGGAAGCTGCCCCTGTTCGGTGAGACTGACGTAGATGTTATTTTGAAAGAACTGGAAGCTTGTCATAAAGCCCACCCAGATAACCACGTTCGTCTGTTGGGCTTTGATAACTTTGCTCAATCTGCTGGTGCTTCAATGGTTATCTACCGCGGCGTAGCTGTTTAAGCGCGTTAAGGTTAATCATAAAGTTAATACCAAAAGCCTCTGTCGCGTGTTTCGGTCAGAGGCTTTTTTACTTTGTTCCGTTGTTTTATTTATAGTTTTATTAATAGTTATTCAAAAAATTAAAGGTTAATTATGTCGCGCCGTCCAGATAAATATATCGGAATTGATAAAGAAATTTATGGTGGCATGACCATGATTGGCAAAATCATTCGTGATGCCTGGGTTTTTGGTTTAATCGAAGAAACGCAAACGTGTGAAGGCTGGAACTTCGCAGGAATTGATGCGCTTCTCGATAAAGTGAATAAAGAATGGGATAAATATGGCTGCCTGTTTAGTCATCTACCTCCAGAGTTACGCGAAAGACATGAGCGCATACACGGTGCTGCGATAACAGCTGCGAAAGCGGCAGGATGGTCGGGTGAGCTTGAAACGGGTGATGAAGTGTAAACTTTAGCGCCTTTATCTATGAGGTTACCTGCGTGACCTTATACATAAAAGTATTTTAGACCTAGTTTAGTAAGATTATTTAGCAGGTCTTTTTAGTTGGAATGTGTACAATTTTGTCATTCCCAACGGTTTTGTCGGTGGCGACGAGGCTTGCGGGTTGTTTGTACAGACTCTAATCAGTAAATAAATAAGCAAGTAAATATAAGAGAGAGTGACCATGTCAGTTACTGAAAATGTTGTCGATAGAGAACAATACATAATTAAAGATGAGCCTTATTACGAGCCCGTTGGTGATGAGATAGCACTCTACGAGTCCGCATACGAAGTGCGTATGCCTATGATGATTAAAGGCCCAACCGGTTGTGGTAAATCGCGCTTTGTTGAGCACATGGCATGGAAATTGGATCGCCCTTTAATTACCGTTGCTTGTAATGAAGACATGACAGCATCTGACCTAGTAGGTCGTTTCCTGCTGGATAAAGATGGCACAAAATGGCAAGACGGACCATTGACCACGGCAGCTCGCATGGGTGCAATTTGCTACCTCGATGAAATCGTTGAAGCTCGTCAAGACACCACCGTGGTCATTCATCCTTTGACGGATCACCGTCGTAGCCTGCCTTTAGATAAAAAAGGTGAACTCATCCAGGCCCACCCGGATTTCCAATTGGTCATTTCGTATAACCCGGGTTATCAGAGTTTGATGAAAGATCTGAAACAATCGACCAAGCAACGTTTTGGTGGGATGGATTTTGATTATCCGGAAGAAAAGACAGAAATTAACATCGTCTCCAAAGAATCTGGCGTTGATGTTGAAACGGCTGAAAAGCTGGTTCATATCGCCCATCGTGCCCGTAATTTGAAAGGGCATGGCTTGGATGAAGGTATTTCGACTCGTTTGTTGGTGTACTCCGGCCAGCTAATTTCAAAAGGTGTGGCACCGTTAGATGCTTGTAAAATGACCATGGTGACGCCATTAACGGATGACCCGGATATGCGCGATACCCTTATTGCCGCTGTTGAAACATTTTTTGGCTAAGTTTTACTATTTGTTAATGCGACAAGTAACGTTGTATTAACAAATTTATACCGGGAATAAATCACCTGCATATTGGAGTTACGGGTATGGGGTGATGCACGGCTAAGGCCGGAAGTTTACTGTGTGAGGTTTGGTGTTGCTTGCCTCGTTAATTTCTAAGGTTAACGGTTAGTATCAGCATTGAACCAGAATGCTCAGTGGCATTTGAGTCATGAAATTACCCCTCCAGCATTTCCATTTCTGCGGGAATGATGGAAAAAGTTAATGGGATAGCACTGAAATTTAATATGTCGATAAAGCTTGAAGATTACGAAGAATTTCTCATAGACGTAGCGCCTGAAATTCGTGAAGTCCTTGAAAGCACGTTTCAGGAAGCTTCACGCGTCATGTCACCTACGGGCTTGCAAGAGTATATGGATGGTGCAAAAACACTGGCCAATCTTGGCCGTGGTTCAGGTGTGGTGATTTCTTATTTACAGGAAATGCCTCTTGTCGCGAAAGAGTGTGGTGAAGATGTTATTGGTGATTGCTTAACGGCAGCAATGAAACTGTCATCAATGACCTCGGCGGAGGTTGTCACATTACTGTTTGGCAGCATGCCAACGGCGGCCCGCAATTTGGGTGATGCTGAATTATTTCGAGGCTACCTAACGCTGATTCATCAGCTTGCCTCTACCGCTTCTCGCGGTGTCCGTCCGATGTTAAATCATATCGATGAATTACTCTCGAAATTGACCCTGAGCGGATTGCGTCGCTGGGCAAACTTTGGTGCCCAAGCTTATCGCCGGGATTTTAATAACTTAACGGCTTATTTTAATCTTGAGTCAGCTGACAGTCGCGCGGTCTTGCAAAAAGAGCGTCGCGGCGTTCTTTTTATTAAAACCCAGCGTAAATTAAACTTTTATTTGCGCGCCCTGTGGGGACGGGATTTTTTCTTGCGTCCTACGGGCTCTGATTTTGCTGATTTCCGTCCCTTTATAGAACATCGCATTTTGCATTTACCCGATGCATTGGATGATTGTGGTGATATTTCCGGCCAGGAACTCTACCGTGCCACAGCGGCGCACATGGCTTCCCATATGGTTTATTCTACGGTCGCCATTTCTGCTGAGGCGTTGAGCCCTGCACAAATGTTTTTCATCGGGCTGGTGGAAGATGCGCGCATAGAATACAAAGCTATTTGTGAGTTCCCCGGCTTGAAAAAGCTTTGGTTGTCATTAATGGACGTGAAAGGTGAAGGGAAAATTGAACATCCCGCGATGCCAATATTGATTCACTTTGCGAAAATGTTGCTGGATGATACGGCGTCTTCGGATGATGATGCCCTTAATGGCATTGCGCAGAAGTTTCATGCTGAAATTGAAGAAAATCAGGATGATAATAATTTCTGCTGGCACCTTGGCCTCGATATTTATAATATCTTTGCGGCGCGTAAAGAAGTGCCAAGCTTACGCATCCTTGAGCGAATCGATATTTCTTACCGTGACGACAACCGCTACTCCTGGGAGTTTGAAGAGTTTACCTGGGACGTGGAACATGAATACGTTCCTGCCAGTCAAAGACAGGTCAGACGTCAGGTCAGTGTTATTGAAATGGCCAATGAAGTTGACTGTGAATTAGCCGGTGACGACGCACAGGAAATTTGGACGTGTTCAACAGAAGTGCGGCCGTATGAAGATGACCTCACGGATAACACAAAAAGCTTCAATGACATGTGGGGCAAAGAACCGGTCTCTGACCCGTTCCATTATCAAGAATGGGATTATCAAATTCAGTTACATCGGCCTGATTGGGTGACCGTGCATGAACGTCGCCAACCTCGTGGCCATGTGGAAGATATACAGGCGATTATTGATGAATACCGTCCCGTCGCGCATCGTATTAAACAAATTATTGATCTGTTAACACCGGAAGGCGTGCAGCGCGTACGTAACATGGAAGACGGTGATGAAGTCGACATCAATGCGGCCATCGACGCCATGGTCGCCATCCGTATGGGCGAACAACCCAATACCCGTATCACCATGCGCAATGTATTAAAAACCCGCGATTTATCCGTGGTGCTGTTACTGGATTTGTCTGAGTCTACTAACGAATCAATGCAAGGCTCGGATAAAACCGTATTACAGTTAACCCGTGAAGCCGCTACGCTGGTGGCGACGGCCATTGAAGGTATTGGTGATCCATTAGCGATTCACGGTTTTGCGTCGGATGGCCGTCATGACGTGCAATATTATCGCTTTAAAGACTTTAGTCAGCGTTTTGATGATGATGCAAAATCACGACTTGCAGGTATGAAGGGCGGGCTTTCCACCCGAATGGGCGGCGCGCTTCGTCATGCAGGACAGCATCTTTTAAAGCAGCAAGAAAAACGTAAATTAATTTTATTGGTCACTGACGGTGAGCCGGCAGATATTGATGAAAGAGATCCGCAACATTTGCGACACGATGCTAAAAAAGCCGTCGAAGAACTTTATAGCACTGGTGTACTGACATACTGCTTAACACTTGATCCCAATGCGGATGACTACGTGAAGCGAATTTTCGGTGCCAATAACTATACGATTATTGATCGTGTTGATAAATTGCCAGAGCAGTTGCCAACGTTGTTTGCGAGTTTGACAGCTTAATATTGTCAATTGATTAAATACTTTTGGCAGCAAAAAAATAGCGGGTCATTCAGGTTGGTCATAGGCTCAAGTAGTTGTAGACAAAGAGGGCGATAGACGAAGAGAAGAATAAACTCTCGCAAAGCCGCCAAGTACGCAGTGGAGAGAGCTTGGTATTATATAAGCTTGGTATTATAAGATAGATCCGTTGATCTCCGTGCTGTGAGGGTTTGGGCGCGCGATTGTCAACGCTCACTTATCCCTCAGCGTGCTTTGCGTCTTTGCGAGAATATGAATAAGACGAACACTTATAGAAAGTCGCTATGAGTGTTCAAAGCCGGCTTGGTTGGCTATTGCCGCAGGTGTTTCAAGTCTTTCTATAGTGCCACATTCCTCAACCCACATTCCCAAACCCACATACCCCGTCTCTTCTCATCGCCGGTTAAGTAAAGTGTGATTTTTAGGTGTGTTTGGGCGTAGGTCTTAATGGCAGAATATTGATGTTACCGTCGCTACTCAGGTGGTCTCGGTGATGTTGATCGATTTGTTGCATCGCCATAAAAAACTCGCTACTGAGTCGTGATTGCACATCTTTCATATCTTTGCCGTAATATATAATCTGGCAATCCATGTTTTGCGTTAACGATTCTCGTTGATTGGCCACAACCGTGGGATGCCAGGAAATCCTGATTAGCCTGCCTCCTTCATCTCCTCGTGTTGCATATGCGAGGCTGTCTACAAACCAAAAAGTTGATTGCTCGATAATGGCCAGATATTGCAGTGAGCGTATGGGGATAAATAAATGTTTGGATGAATTACGATTGAGTAAAACATGCGCTAAATTGTAGGTTTTGGCGTTTATACGTGTTTTGAAACAGGAGAACTCATTCGGGGTAAAAAATGATTGTGTGTCATGGGCTGTCATATTGACTATTGCCGCCTTAAGGTTACGTTCGGGTTAGGGATATGTTCTCATTTTTCTTGTGCCATTAACGTTTATCCTATCTTTATAAGACTGTTTTTCTGTGGCTGGGTTCAAATAACTTATTTTACCTTTCACATTGCCTCATTTAGCCCCATGAGTTTTCACATTATAGAATTTTATGTTGTAAGCCTCTACAGAAAATACAGGTTCTGGGTGTAGGGTGGGCATAGCCCACCGTTGCGGCCTAGATCAAGCATAAAGGGTGGGCAATGCCCACCCTACAATAACCGTGCTACTTATAGTAAGCGGCAAAATTTATCTTAAGCTGAATGTTATTGTTATTGTTAATAACCATGCCATATTATATTGCCCGAATAACTCAGGTCGTACTTTCTAGCCGATTTATAGAATTCCGCGTATTTGCAGCCATTGTTGGAACCAGATTATTGATGAGTATGCCGCGACCCATATCCAAAAAAAGCGATTTAAACCAAATAGGCAAGCGTTGGCTAGATGGAAGCTGGCGGCGATACCAAGGGCGATGAACAAGCTGATCTCTGAGAGTAGAGCGAAAGGGAAAAGTAGCTCAAAGATCATCACGCTCCAGGACATAGCATGAAGTAGACGCGGAGATGTTGACAGGGCCCTTAAATGTTCGCTGACGGGGTAAGCCGAAAACTGAAAGACGTCGCGCAATGCGCGCCCTGAGCGCCAATCAATATTGGAAATTTTTACCCAGCCTGAAATAAAGTACGATAACATTAATTGTAATGCGAGGTAACCGAAGGCCAGTTCTTGCCATTTTTCAGTGGGTGCGAAATGTGCGAGGGTCAGGCAGCTTAGGATCAATAGACTCATGCGGTCTGCGCCACCGTTATAGGGTCCCTGAAAGCGATGCAGTATTGCAATGCCCAGCAGTAATAATAAAAAACATACCCAAGCCGCTTGAAAACCTATGATCAGTAATACTGCCAGTATAAGTCGAGGTAAGAACAGCCATCGTTCATTAGTGAAAGATTTTAGATGTTCGAGACTTTGTTGAGCGAAGGCGATGCCCAGCATTATTTCTGTTAGTCGAATAGCGTCGTAAAGGCTCACCGTTCATCCTGCATGAGCTGAATGCGCGATGTAAAAGCTATTTCTTGAAGTAATTCCGTGCCTTTTCTGTTAATGAGTAATATTCGAAATTGCAGGTGTGATGCTTCATGTATGGCAGAAGTGTCAGAGTGGTTTTTGGTGATGTCATGTTGGATGCGTTTTAGTATTTCATCTTCACTGTGTTGAGTCGGTTGGTCTAAAAGACGTTCCGCGCAACTCACCATAAACAGGGACTCATTCCACTCAGGATTCCAAAGCAACCGCTTTATCATCGCGGCGAATGACAGTTGTGTTGGCCGAGGCCGAAATTCTTGCCATTGCCTGGACGTTTCATTTTCAGTTTTCAGCAAGGAAAACTGAATGCGGGGTGAGGCGACAATAAAATCAAAGAATCGCCAGGAAGGCAGTAGCGCGGGCAGTAGTCGTTTAATTGTGTTTAGCATATTGAGTGAAGTCAGTTTCTTCATTAACTAATAGGGCCAATAGCACGGTAGCATATTATCCGTAATGATATTTTTAGCTTAGGAATGGGCTTGTAATAAATTCCTTGTTTAGCGCTCGGATTTAGTTCGTATTCGTTCGTTCTGATTGAACAAAAGTGCAGGAATAGTCGTTATATTTCGAGCTTTTGTGATTGAGGAACGGGCGAAGGCGGGCTGAAGCCGGGATGCAAAACCGGGAAATTATTGCGTGCCCGTTCCTTATCAGTATGGCGACGAGATCATTCAATGTAGCTAGACTTACAGAGACTCTGTCTCGCAAAGGTGCAAAGCCCGCAACGGAAAGGTTTTGATCTTGTTTCCATCCCTTTGCGTTCTTCGCGTCTTTGCGAGAGCATTCATGAAATGGGTGCTTACGATCTGTGAGCAAATGATAAATATTCATCGCTGCGCATTTCCATGAGGCGACTGACCGTGCGCTGGAAATAAAATTTGTGGCGTCGGCCTTGATACAGGTGTTCGGGTTCATTGTCGGCGGTGATGAGTAGTTTAACCCGACGATCATAAAATTCATCTACCATATTGATAAAGCGGTGTGCCCATTCTTCTTCATTTTCTCCCATGCAAGGCACATTAGAGACGAATACCGTGTGAAATTGTCTTGCTAACTCTATGTAGTCTGCGCTGGCTCGCGGCCCGTGACAAAGCTGGTAAAAATCAAACCATGCAACATCGTCGGCGCGGCGCAGGCATCTTATTTGGCGATGATGAATGTTGAGTGTTGTGTCGATGGTTGCCGTACAAGGGGCAAGTTCGTTAAAGCGCTGCGCTAAGGCGCGCTCGTTGGTCGTATTGAGCGGCGAGAAGTAGGTGAGGGCTTGTTTAAGTTTCCTCAGGCGATGGTCGGTGTCGCCGGTAATTTCAACAATGTCGCAGCCATTTGTGATGAGTTCAATAGCGGGCAAGAAACGATCGCGTTGCAGGCCATTGAGGTACAGGGATTTCGGTGCAAGGTTTGAGGTAAATACCAGCACGATTCCCTGGTCTATTAGTGCATCCAGCAGGCGATACAGTATCATCGCATCGGTAATATCTTCTACGTAGAATTCATCGAGACATAACACGCGGGCCCGTTGCGAATAATGTTGTGCGACGATAGACAGGGGGTCCCGATGCCCGGTGAGTTGCGCAAGCTCGTCGTGGATCTCCTGCATAAAATGGCGAAAGTGCAGCCGCAATTTTTCGTCAAACGGTAAGGCTTCAAAAAACATATCCATTAGCCAGGTTTTACCACGGCCAACACCTCCCCAGATATACAATCCTCTCTGGGGGTGTTTTATAGGTGGGAAAAATCGTTGAAACAGGGAGCGAAACCGTGATTGATCGCTGGATGACTGACGTGCTGCCCGGGAGGGTTGTGGTTGAGATTGCAGTCTGGAGTGTAACGCGTGCAAATGTTCAAGGGCGAATTGCTGGGCTGGATCGGCGTTGAAGCGGTCGCTGTTAACGACTTGCTGATATCGCTCGTTGAGATTCATGTCGGAATTCGGGGCATGGTTAACACACTTAACGACCCGATCATCTTTGCCTTTATGTCTACGCCTGAAATATAAGGCCTATCATATCTGCAAAAATGCGCGATTATCTACAGCCACGAATATAAATGTCGTTATGGTAGCGTATTGTCGGGCCAAAAGTGGCGCTACCACGGTGCTATTGGGTATCATCCCATCTTATGACTATTTCAAATAATTTTCGGTATCATTCGTTGCAGGTATTGCCCTTGGCAGGCCTGCTGGCCATTTTAGCGTTAATGCTGGTTGCTTGTAGTGAGAAGGTGCAAAAAACCACGCCAGTGGGCGATTACGCCGTGCTTGAACAATTAGCGGAGGCCTATCGCAGTGTTGGCCAACAATATCCTATGCAGCCACAGGCTATGCCCCCCAAGGGGCGGCGTGAGTTTATTGAAAGGGTCTTTCAGAACGCTGGCTACCATTATTCATTGAGCTTGTTGGCGGTCGGAAAATCTACCACCAACATTACTAATCAGGATCACCGCGACTTGGTCGATCTTCTATTATTGCCCAGTAACGGCTTGTCTGATGAAGACTTGTCGTCCCTCTACAATGCCGAAGAAAAAGTGGCTGTGCGTCACTTGCGGAAGGTATTTCGGTAATATTCCTCTCCAGAAAGCCCCGGCGTGTCCGCTAAATATCTGAGCTAATCAAAGAAACAATTTTCATCTGGCAAAGGGACTGGCTGATGAGTATTGATCGTACAACGGGTGTTGTGTTCGGGGATGCTGCGGCGTCTCCCCCTAATGGCGCGCCATCATCTGATAGCGACAACGTCGCGAATGAATCCTGGGCTGACCCGCCCTCCTCATCTTCTGTTTCCACTTCCCGCGAAAACGGTACCAAACCCGGTACCTGGCCTGGTTCCATGCCAGATAATGGGACTCGTCCCATCTATATGAGTTTCGGTCTGGCGCTGCTGTTATTGATGGTATTCGGCGCTACGGCGCTGTTTTATATGCAATCTTTGTATGGTTCAGTGTCACAGCTGGTTGAGGTTAATTTGAAAAAGACCGCCTTAACTTATGCCATGCGCGATGCCATTCGTCAGCGCATGATCAGCATGACCGCCATGGTCAGCATGGATGACCCCTTCGAACGGGATGCAGAACTAGTGCGTTTTTACGCCTTGGCGGGTTATTTCAGAGTCGCCAGTCAGCAATTGCGCATGATGCCAATGGGCGTCGATGAGCGTCATTTGTTTGAAGATTTAATGGTTTCCACCATGGTGACTCAACCGCTGGGGAGAAGGGTTACGGAGCTGTTGGCCGTGGATGCGCCCATGAATGACGTGCGCAGAGCATTGAATGTGGTAATCCCTGAGCGCCAGAATATGTTGTCATTGGTAGAAGGGTTGGTGCGACGGCATCAGCGGGATGCCGAAGCGACGGGGCAGCAAGCAAAATTACACTATCAGCAAACCATGGTAATTTTTGCATTGCTGGGATTGGCCTCCATCGTTTTTGTCGCGTTGATGGCCGCTATTGCCATTCGCCGTGTAAGGGAGAGAAATGAATCCTTGCAAACACAGAACAGTTTCCTGGCGCAAGCAACGCGTGAAAAATCGGAATTTTTGGCAAGTATGAGCCATGAGTTTCGTACACCGCTTACCTCAATTATTGGCTACAGCGAAATGCTGGAAGATGATGTTAATAAAACGACGGCTTCTGATCTTCCGGGAGACTTAAAAAAAATAAGGTCAGCCGGACAGCATTTGTTGAGTTTGATTAATGAAGTCTTGGATTTATCCAAAATTGAGGCAGGGCACAAGAAGCTTGAGCATGAGGTGTTCACCGTTGCTGAAGTGGTGGAAAGCGTCTCCTCTACAATCAAGCCTTTAATCAATAAAAATAATAATCGGTTGGAGGTGGATTTAGACAATGATGCCGGAGTCATGCGCGGCGATGCACTCAAAGTGCGCCAGATTTTATACAATTTGCTGGCCAATGCCTGCAAATTTACGCGTAATGGGCATATAGTGCTAGAGGTGTCACGCTCACAGAGCGGTGGCCAGGATTGGTTGTTATTTCGGGTAGAGGATAATGGCATCGGCATTGCCAACGACCAGCTCAAAACCTTATTTTCACCGTATACCCAGGCTTCCAGCCAGAGGAATTATGGGGGTACAGGTTTGGGACTATCAATCAGCAAACGTTTTTGTGAATTGATGGGCGGCAATATTTCAGTCGTCAGCGAGTTTAACCTGGGCACGTCATTTCTCGTGCAAATACCTGCAGAACTGCCCATGGACGACGAGTTGGAAAACACCAACTCAAGGTCAAAAGAAGACGCGCCGCTATCTCTGGTGGTTAATAATGACAGTACCGAAGTGGAAAGCCAGCAAAAACGGGCCGCCGATGATGCACGCCGACATCACTTCTGAAGTGCGAAAAAATGATCAAAAATGGGTTAAAGATGAGGCAAACGGTGCAGACATAAGGAGATGCCATGATTTTAGACAATATTTATAACCATTACGAAAAACTGGTATTTGATGAAGTGCTCGCCTACCAGTCAAAAGAAAGTCGCACCTTTGACGAGTCCATGCTGGAAGACGTGGTTTGTGTTGCATTGAACAACTTGCCTTCCCGTTATGTACGCCACAGTGTAGACATTGCCTTTTACCTGACTATTCCCGAGCGTGTTCAAATGGATACACTGGTACGCAATGCCGTTGAAGAGGCTTTTAGCCTTGTCACTAAAAACCCGCATGAGGATTGATGCCACTTATGGATGGCGCATAAATAACACTGCTCAAGCGTATTAAGGTAAGCCCCAAGGTCTCAAACGAAAACGTATGAAGCCTACTTTCATCTAAGAGCGCCTACTGATTGGTACCTACGTCCTGTAGGCAATCCGAACGCCAAACAAGAACGTTATTACGTGCCTGCTCCTTAACGCTTTTAATCAGTGGGGCTCCTTGATCGAATGATGCAGGTCTTGATTGGGTGGGTTGTCAAATCATAAAATATAGGTCCACTTTATATAGGTTCACTTTACAATAATCACAGGAATTAATTCCGGCGTTATCCTACACTTTGGAGTCCATTAACGGTTATACCCAATACATAAGGCCATAGGAAAATCACGATGACTGAGAAAACACTTTACGAACGTTTAGGTGGTTACGATGGTATCACTGGTTTTGTTAATGATTTGCTACCACGGCTACAATCAGACCCGCAATTAGGCCGTTTCTGGCAGAACCGTGGAGACGATGGCATAAAGCGAGAGAAGCAGTTGTTAATTGATTATTTATGTTCAAGTGCTGGAGGACCCATTTACTACACTGGCCGAAATATGAAATTGTCGCATGAAGGTATGAAAATAAATGAAAATGATTGGTCAATATTTTTGGAATATGCGGGCGTTACTATGGGCACACTTAATATTCCTAAGCAAGAATGCGACGACGTAGTTGCATTCGTTTTGAGTCTAAAGGACGATATTGTTGAAGCGTAGACTAAGGGTATAAAGTAAATATGGATTTTCCTTTCGACGGAACCGACAAGGCCTCCAAAGAGGCTCTCAACTCGAAAAAACATATTTATTAATGATGTAAACTCAAGACGTGTTATGTGAAAGCAATGGGGCTAGCCTCATTTGGTACATGAACGGTGCATGTGTTGTTTAAGGCTAGCGCCACTGGTTTGTTTAATAATATCGTATCTATTTATGTTAGATACGATATTTTTTGCCCAGTTGTACTTACCAGCATCCATCGCCCCCACAGGTCACTTCAAATTGATTGGAATCACATGAGTCAGGATATGTGGCGCATCCCGTGCCACCCGTTGCGGTATTCCAATTTGTGCAGCAGACGACTCCTGTGGGGCCCGTCCCACCGATTATTTTGTATCCAAAATCCGTTGTTGGTTTTCGAAAGACAATAATAGGTTGGCTTTTAATCACCATTTGTACTGCTTTGGGTGAAATTCGATGAAGTGTCGATTGACCGTCAGCACTAAAAGTCGGGCTGTCATTGGCGGTGGCGGTTAATGGCACTACCAGTAATAATGCGAGTAGTGTGATTGCGGCGATAATATTGTTCATTACTTTTTCCTGTTTCGATACTTTTCTCAGGATGATGTTAATCATGTCATTCTCCTTGAGTTTTTGAGTAATGCTTCCATTTAATAACGGGTCTTCAATATTGAATTTCGGTTTTTTTGTCACACACTTCAGTTTTCATATGTCGATGTTTGTGACATATCGAGTAGAAGTGAATGACTCTGCAAATATAAGAAAAAAATGATGATTTTTCTGTGAATTAATCATGGAATTGTTGTGTGATTTTGACCAATGAATGTCTCTTTCAATTCATTTTTGGCGGGTGTATCAACTATTGAACGGGGTGTTAGTTTGCTTAAATGGCAGTGCTGTTTTTTATGGTAAAACGCTAGCTAGACCTTACCGTTGCATAAATTAAATGTGAAAAGCGATAAATAGGCGACTAAATAAAGCATAAAGCGGTCATTATTGGTCTGTTCCTAGAATGCAGTCACTGATAATTTGAGGCGCGCGTACTCCTTAATAAATGAATTCCTGTAAGCTCGTCAGCGACATCCATGTCGCTGACGGCCTCAAAAAGGACGTATTTTGCCCTTTTTTGTTACCTGAACAGCCGTACTCCCGTTTGCTTCACCCTGGCACCTGGTTCAGGTGGCGTCCATCTCATTAGTTATTTCAAGGTTTAGCCACTTCATTATTTGGCATCGAAGCATGGCTTGCCGTATTATCTCGGCCTTTATAGGCCGAATTATTTCATTGAGTCATCATGAGTTCACAATACCGATTATTTGCCACCGCGCCCAAGGGCATGGAAGGACTACTTGCCGATGAATTGCGCCAGTTAGGTGCTGCTAATGTTGCTGAAACACGCGCGGGAGTGGGGTTTCAGGGTGACCTGAGCACGGCCTATCGGGTGTGTTTGTGGTCTCGCATTGCTAATCGGGTGTTATTGCCCGTCGCACATTTTCCTGCCGCTGACCCCGAACAGTTGTATCAGGGGGTGCTGGAAATTGATTGGCAGGAGCATCTGGCGGTGGACGGCAGCCTGGCGGTGGACTTCACCAGTGTGGGCTCAGAGATTACCCATACCCAATATGGTGCGCAGAAAGTCAAAGATGCCATCGTTGACCAGTTTCGCCACGACACTGGTGAGCGCCCTTCCGTAGACCGCGATTGCCCTGATGTGCGCATTAACGTGTTCCTGTACAAGGATCAGGCCACGGTGAATATCGACTTGTCCGGCGATAGTTTGCATCGGCGGGGATATCGTTTGGGCGGAGGGGGTGCGCCACTCAAAGAAAACCTGGCGGCGGGTATTTTGATGCGGGCCAATTGGCCGACCATCGCCCAGGCCGGCGGTGCGTTGGTTGACCCCATGTGTGGGTCCGGCACCCTGCTTATTGAAGCGGCGTTAATGGCTGCCGACAGTGCTCCGGGCCTTCAGCGAAGCTACTGGGGGTTCACCGGATGGAAAGGGCATGATGCTGATTGCTGGAGTGCATTGTTGGCGGTTGCGCGAAAGAGGCGCGTCTCTGGTTTGGCAAAAATGGGCATAACAAACAAGGGCTTAGAAAGCGAAAATTTAACAAAACAGGACTCATCAAGCGAGGGCTCATCAAAAGAAGACGTGCAGAAGCGGCCTATTATTTATGGTTATGATGTCAGTGCAACGGCTATCGAAGTGGCGTTGGATAACGTCACGCATGCCGGGCTCGAAGATTACATCGAAATTACCCAGCGTTCGATTAAGGATTGCGCCCCCGCGCCTGAGCCAATTCCTGGGTCAACGGCCTCCGGATTGGTGGTGGTTAACCCGCCTTACGGTGAGCGGCTGGGTGAATATGAAGAATTAAAGTCCTTGTACAAGGATTTGGGGGACTGCCTGAAAGCGAACTATACCGGTTGGCGTGCCTCCGTCATCACCAGTGATGCAGAACTAGGCAAATGCATTGGTATTCGTGCCCGCCACATTAACACCCTGTTTAATGGCGCGCTGGAATGTAAGTTATTGCGTTTTGAACTGGATGAAAAGTGGTTCATGAAGCAGCGTGGCGACCTCGTCGATGAACCTGGCGCAAAAATGTTTGCCAATCGGTTGCGCAAAAACCTCAAGCAATTGCGACGCTGGGCACGCCAGGAAAATATCAGCTGTTTCCGTGCCTATGACGCCGATATGCCAGAGTATGCCTTTGCAATCGATGTGTACGAAACAGAAGCATCTGCACAATCTCATCAGGACGCGGCGCTCTGGATAGTGGTGCAGGAATATGCAGCGCCTGCCTCTATTGAGCCGCGCAAGGTGAAATTTCGTCGTGATCAGGTGATGGCGGTGCTGCCACAGGTATTTGAAGTGCCTGAAACCCAGGTCGTGCTGAAGACCCGTGAACGACAGCGTGGTAACCGTCAGTATGAAAAGCAGGACGTCACTCGTGAATTTCACGAAGTGCGCGAGGGCCCATGTCGCCTGTGGGTCAATTTTCACGATTATCTGGATACCGGACTTTTTTTGGATCATCGCCGCACCCGGCAATTGTTGGGTGAATGGGCAACGGGTGGTAAGTTCCTGAACCTGTTTGCCTATACCGGCGTGGCAACCGTGCATGCGGCTCTCGGCGTGAGCAAAGAGGGGGATGGTCAGAATAAGTGGAAGATTCGCAACGGCGCTGTCTCAACCACGACCGTTGATATGTCGAGAACCTACCTGGATATTGCGCGACGCAACTTAACCCTCAACGGTATTCAAGGCGATCAGCATGAAATCGTACAGGAAGATTGCCTGCTGTGGATCGACAAGGCGCTGATTCTGGGCAAGCGGTACGACCTGATTTTTCTCGACCCCCCCACCTTTTCCAACTCTAAACGTATGGACGACAGTTTTGATATTCAGCGTGACCATGTGGAGCTGGTTCAAAAAACCGCTGCGCTATTGGCACCTGGCGGTTTACTGGTGTTCTCGAATAATTTCCGACGTTTTAAGCTGGATGAAGAGGGGCTTTCGGGTTTGTTAGTAGAAGAGATTAGCTCGCTGACGTTGCCCAAAGACTTTGCCCGCAACCCCAAAATTCATCGTTGCTGGAAAATCCGTCAAGAAAAGAAGGGTTAAATAGCGGTTCTTTTTCGGTTTTTTTATCCAAAGACATGATGTAGATTCTTTCTAGTCCTGGTTTCGGATGCTACACTTCGGCGTCCACATCACGGGTAACCCGTGCGCTGTGAAAATACTATTTTATCCCGAACTTAACTGATATACCTGAATGGAGGATTCGCCCGTGGGAGTACTCGTAGGCCGCAAAGCCCCTGATTTTACCGCCTCTGCCGTCTTGGGTGACGGTACAATTGTTAACGATTTCAATTTTGCCAAAGCCACTGAAGGCAAAGCAGCAGTCGTGTTTTTTTACCCGCTGGACTTCACTTTTGTTTGTCCGTCTGAGCTGATCGCTTTCGATCACCGTCTGGATGAATTCAAAAAACGTGGCGTGGAAGTGATTGGTGTTTCTATTGATTCCCAGTTCACACACAACGCATGGCGCAATACCCCAATCAATGAAGGTGGTATTGGCCCCGTGGGATATCCTCTGGTGGCGGATATCACTCACAGCATCTGTCAGGCATATGATGTTGAGCATCCTGAAGCCGGTGTCGCTTTCCGTGGCTCTTTCCTCATCGACAAAGCAGGTGATGTACGTCACCAGGTCGTGAATGACTTGCCACTGGGTCGTAACATCGACGAAATGCTGCGCATGATCGATGCTCTGCAGTTCCACGAAGAAAATGGCGAAGTTTGCCCGGCTGGCTGGACTGAAGGTGATAAGGGAATGACCGCTTCATCTGACGGTGTTGCCGCTTACTTGTCTGATAATGCCGATAAGCTCTAAAATACACATTACATCACAAGCACAGGGTATAAAAACCTGAGCTTGGGAGTTTGAAATCGAGCGCTTGAATGTAAGCGTTTGAAATCAAGAGTTACGAAGGCCAGTCATTTGACTGGCCTTTTTTATGGGTGCGTACCAATGTCATTAAGTTAACAAAAGTGCGTTGTATTGTAGGTTGGCGGTGACGCAGGAACCCCAACAACATGGGCGATGTTCTGGAATATGCGCACTCACATCAGCCTACAACAAATAGAATAGGGGGCTTAACTTAATGACATTGGGGTGCGTACGCTAAAAAATTGGTGTTCTTCATAAAAAATATCTTGTATCGATAAGCTTTCTTGCTTATCGTGGAATCATTGAATTTTCTGGATTCATGTCGCGATAGTAAAGGAGCCAATGGACGGCAATATGAATATTAAATGCGAGTACCTGTGATGAGTAAGAGCGGTCGTATTTTAGCAGTTGATGATGATGCATTAAACCGGGGTGTCATTGAGCGCATCGTGGCACGCAAAGGCCATAGGGTGACGCTGGCCTCTGGCGGC
>NVUB02000069.1 GCA_002401775.2 Ectothiorhodospiraceae bacterium | reverse complement strand
TCGAGGTCGACACTTCCTGCTGCTGCACTATGGACACCGCCGAGGTCGACAACCAGTGTGTCGTCAATAAACACCCATAGATCGTCGTCACCGATAAAACTGAATGTTTCACCACCGGTATAGGTGAACGTTGTCGCGATTTGATAAGTGAAGTGATAATTGTGACTGCGGCCCTCATCTCCACCTAGCAGCCCGTCTATGGGAAAAAAACTGCTGTCTGAAAAACTGTATACACCACCGGGAGCGGCAGCACCGTTGTCCAGGGTGATGGTGTAATCCATGGAGGAGCTGGCTGGGGTATCGTGATACCAATCATTAAATGTGCCAGCATCAGTGACAAAGGGAGCACCGGCTACAAGTACGGGAGTACCGTCAGCACCCAGTGTGGATTCGACCATGCCAGTGGCAACGCCACAGCAGTAGGATTCAAAATCAGGGTGGCTGCCACTGAAATCTCGGATGGTGCCAGTCAGGTTAATAGGGACAGCGCTGGCGCTGCTGAGCATCATAGAAAATAACAGGGCGACAAACAGCGTAATGGTAAAGCGTGTGGAAGGGCATGACTTATTCATAACTTCATCTCTCCTTGAGAAGTGGTCAATGTAAGAAACAGCAGCAAACATTTACGTTTAACGGGTGTTATAGGCATATAAGCAATATTGATGCCAGAATCATAAGTCCTTGTTTTTATTTAAATAAAAATTATTAATTATGGCCGGGCGGAAAAAGTGTAAAAAAAATCGACACTGTTTGGGGCTTTGGGGGTATTAATTTGAGAGCGGTATAGAGAGGCGATGAAATCCTGGGCGCTACACCGTTAACGCTCTCCGGTAGTGTGTAAAAATGCTGTGGGGAATAATGACGAATGAAACCGTAGAAAAGAATGCCCGTCGTCAATAACGGGTAACACCGAAATAAAGAGCACCGAAATAAAGAACACCGAAATAAAGAACACCGAAATAAAAAGTGCCGTACACTGTCACCTAACGTGAACTAAAAAACCTAACGAATAATGGATTCACTCCTGAACACCGCCACTACCGAAAAATACTCATGATAGAAAGCGCTGAATCATTCTATATTCACGCCGCTTCGGCATCACAAAGACACAGTGATGCCTTTGTCGGAGCTGAATTTTTTAGTGCTTGCGGCTGATATAGAAGATGTTTGTGAATGAGAAAAACAGTTAAAAACCTCGCCTGAAAATCTGGATATTAAAAGACAAGTCTCCGCGTATTATGCGGTACAAAAATGTTACGAAGATGCACTTGAAATGCTAGTTGCAATGATGATGTTGATTCATCATTCGGCGCACAAGATCCGCGAAAGGCAATGCTGGATATCGTTAACCTGCTTAAGGAAAAGGATGAACTGGTGGCGCGCTATCGCCGAATTTGCGCCGATACTCATATTAACGTGAACGACAATCGTGAACGGCAATGAGTAAAGTGATCGATAATCGCGACTGTCATAACGTTAGTGACTTGAGCGGTAAGTGACCTGACTGGTTACCTGAATTGTTGCCTGAATTGTTGCCTAAATAGTTGCCTAAATAGATACCGGAATCAGGGCGCAGTAAATAATGGTCGAAAAGCCTGACTGGCCGTTAATATGTCAGCTTGACCAAATATACCGTCAACCACAGCAAGCATATTGGCCCCCGCCTCTAACAGTATTTTTCCATTTTCAGGCGTAATGCCACCGATGGCAACAATGGGAATGCGGAGCTCCTGTTTAGCACGAGTCAATAACTCACTATTGGCGAGGGCGGCATTGGGTTTTGTGTGTGAATGAAAAAAACGGCCAAAGGCAATATAGTCAGCGCCATTGTCTACTGCCTGTTGTGCTAGTGCATATTGGTTGTAGCACGACACGCCAATAATAGCAGTGGCCCTCAGCATTTTACGGGCATCCGTCAGAGAGCCATCATCCTTCCCAAGGTGAACCCCATCGGCATCACTTGAACGTGCAAGTGCAGCATCATCATTAATGATCAGCAAGGCATTGTAGTCCCGGGTGAGTGCGCGTAACTGGTGAGCAATATCATCGCGTATTGGCTGATAGGCTACCGTTCTAGGATTTTTGTCCCGGTACTGGATTATAGTAGCGCCGCCGCGTAATGCCTGCTCCACATCGAGAACCAGCGCCTGCACTCCCTGGATTGAAGGATGAATAGGAGAGCAGGTAATGGCATAAAGGCCTGCCAGTTTTTTGTGTGTCATAGGATCATTGTGAATGTTTAAGGCTCAATCTAAGTGCTAAGTGCTAAGTGCTAAGTGCTAAGTGCTAAGTGCTAAGTGCTAAGTGCTAAGTGCTAAGTGCTAAGACGGTTCCGAAATTTATTACTTAGCACTCAGCACTCAGCACTTTTTTATCCCTTGCACCACGTAGCGGCGCAACATGACCTACGAAAAAAGCGCTCAGCCTCCCAGAAGGTTCCGAAGCTTTTTTACTCAGCCCTCAGTCCTCAGTTTTCGTCTTTAATGCAACCGTGTGTTTTCAACAGGTTCTTCGTCGTCATGCGCCCAAAACAGACGGTTGGGAATATGCTGCCCCATACCAATGCGGTAGCTGTTGTTAAGAGCTTCCCACGTGTATTCCTGAGCTTCAAGGACGGCGGTAGGGGTTGGTATTCCTTGTGATAACAGGCCTGAAATTGCTGAAGCCAGGGTGCAACCAGATCCGTGATAAGCGTCCGGAAGCCTATCCCAGGTGTAACTTTCTATCATTTGGCTTTCACTGTAGAGGTTATTGATGACATGAGGGGTGCTTTCATGAGCACCTGTGATAAGGATGTATTCGCTGCCGAGTTCCAGCATTTCTTGTGCGCAGGCATCGAGGGTATCAGCCTCAGGTGCAAAAGCCCGAGCCTCTTCACTGTTAGGAGTGAGTACGGTGGTTAAGGGGAATAGTAGTTCTACCATGGCATCAATGAGTTCTTCATCGGCGATTGTGCCACCGCCGCCGGCAGTGATGATAGGGTCTAGCACAACCGGTATATCGGGGTAGTCCAGTAATATTGATTGTATGGCTTCGGCATTTTCGGCGCTGCCAATCATGCCGATTTTAAAGGCAGAGACGGGGATATCTTCTAATGCGGAACGCGCTTGCTCAATAATGAGTGCAGAATCCATGGGTTGGATACGAAACAACTGCTGGGTGTCTTGTACGGTTACCGCTGTAATGATGGGGCATACATGGCAGCCCATACTGGAAAGCGTTTCGATATCGGCCTGAATGCCGGCGCCTCCACTGGGGTCGGAACCGGCAAATATCATTACCACGGGCATTGTTGAGGCGTCGGTCATTGTCACTAAACTCCTTGGTTGCGGGGGCGTCCCCGGAAGGTGATACAGGCAGTTAATATTGATTAAGAAGTACATTGTTAATCGGCACACGGGTTAAGCGACATACGCGGCACCTATTGGCCTGCTGGCCTGCGCCTGCGTTGGGCATCATGAAAAAACCCTCAAGGCGAATAGCCCCATCCATAGCGGACAGAGAGGGCCGCCTGGGCGGCAGCGTATTGAGTATACGCCTGAGGTTTTTTTCAAAATCCCCGCCTTGTCTTGGCTCAATAGTCGCTCGTCTAGTGTTGCCTAACCAATGTACTCCTTAGTGCGCCTGAGCCCCTCCTTATACATCATTTGTTTATATCATTTGAGTGTAACATCCCGGCTGTATTTCGTATGTCCCGACATGGGTAAATATTTGAATGTAATTTACATGTATTTAAAGCAGATTTCGCTGGCTCGACTACACTTAGCTTTAGCTAAACAAAGAGCATGGAGACGAAATCATGGAAAAAATGCATTTGCAGTGTGGACGCATGGCGGCAGTGGCAATGGAATATTGCACATTTGTTGATGATTTCAATGAAGTTGAAAATGAATCAGGCAAACAAGAAACGTGGCTGATGACGCTGGAAAAGTTATTTCCTCGTCTGCATGTTGCCGTGATTGCATTAGTGGAACTCAGTGATGGTGTGCGCAGTTACCATTTGTGTGATGACGACCAGCGTTGCGAAATGTTTTTACGACTGAATACCGTATTAAAGACTGATAAAACGTTGTGGGCCAAGTATGAAAACGGCGGCGTGAGGCAGCAGACTCCCCAGGAATTATGTGAACGAATGGCAGATAATCTCGCCGATATGTATTTTGATCTAAAACGCGGCCTTGAATTAGCGGAACGAGATCCGGCGCTGGCGAGCAGTTATTGGCAAAGCAGTTTTTATGCGCACTGGGGTAAACACTTGCTGGATGCCGAGTGCTGGTTGCATTGTATAGATGCTGGCGGTGAGCCGCCTCTACTGCCAGAGTGGCAGTGGCCGAACACACCCGAGCGAGTTGCAGGCGTGGTTTGACGGCCTGTTTTATTTATCCGGCGGTCTTTCGCTGGGCTATTGGCTGAACTACTTACTGAACTATTGCCTGAACTTCTGACTGAAATACGGGCTGAAATACTAACTGAAATAATAGTGCGGAGCAGGGATGCTCCGCCGTTGGCGATAGCCACACAATCCCACAAAATACGAGCAAACCTGCCTATTTTCGCGGGTGATTTACGAGCGACGCATAAAAAATCAGGATGATCTATTATAAGTCGGGTTATTAACCGGGTTTGAGGACCACCAGAATCACGATGACCATTAACAGGATGACCGGGAATTCATTGAACCACCGGTAAAATACGTGGCTTTTCTGATTGCGGTCTAACTTGAAGTCTTTTACCAGTTTGATGCAGTAAATGTGGTAAACCACGAGAGTAGCAACCAGCGCCAGTTTGACCTGCATCCACCAGGCATCTGCATAGGCTTCCCAGGCGTATCCCATCAGTAGAGTGAGGCCAAACAGGATCGTAAGCACTCCACCCATGTGCGTCATAATTAGCAGTTTTCGTTCCATAATTTTAAAACGTTCATTACTGATTTGATCGTCACTCGATGCGTGATAAACAAACAGCCGGGGCAGATAGAACATACCGGCAAACCAGGTCACCATGAAAATCACGTGAAAACTTTTAATCCACAACATACCGTAACTCCGTTATTTTTAGTGCTAAGTGCTAAGTGCTAAGTGCTAAGTCCGAAACCATGCGTCTGTACTTACCGTAGGAGCGGCTTCAGCCGCGAGCGGTCATCACTCAGAACACGGATCGAGGCTGAAGCCTCTCCTACACCATCCTCAGTCCACAGAACTCAGTCCTATACATTAAGCTTTGTGTTTTCCCGTTATGCCACTTCGATAATGTGACTCCACTGTCTGTCGGGTGACGATGCCAATAATATCTGTTGCGTCATCAGTTTGGTGAATACTGACACACAACGCATTAACCTTTTTTTCATCCATGATATCTAATGCCTGTTGTAGTGTGGCTTGTTGATTAATGAGGGCTAGGGTTTCTCGCTGTGCTGGAATATCCAACAGGTCGATGGCTTGTGCGTGGGCCTCCGCCTCCTCATCCTGGTTTTGAGTTTGGCTGCTCAAGTAGTTAGCAAGATCGGAGGCTAATAATAAAACGTTTGTTTTCGTATTAGCCTCTTGTTCATTGGTTTCACTGTTATCAATAACAATGACCCACTGTGGCTGATGTTTTAACAAGTTTTTCGCAGAATTTATATCGATGATACGATCAGCGTGAATAAAGGCAGGGTCCAGGGCGCTGGCAACGCCGACCTTGCGTAACAATTGTGTGATGGGATCATTACGAACGTCCAGTCCACGCGCTTTCAGAAGCGTCAGGAAAACTGACTCGCAACGGAATAAATGGCTGCTGGTAATGCCCGCAACGACCACGGCTAACATGCCGGGTAAAATAATGTTGGGGTTGGCGGTGAGTTCGAGCATGGCGAGTAATGCCGCAAGGGGAGCCTGTAAAGTCGCCCCCATCATCGCTCCCATGCCGAGCATGGCGTAAAAACCGGGAGAGGCCACCTGACCGGGAAACACCGCTTCCGCCAAGAGTCCCAGTACGCCGCCAGCCGCGGCTCCAATAACCAGAGTGGGTCCAATTAACCCTCCGGGAAGTCCCAGTCCTAAGCCAATAGTGGTTGCCATTATTTTGAACAGTACGATGAGTAGTAACAACCCGACACCGAGTTGCCCCAACATGGCTTGATTAACCGTGTCATAACCTACGCCCATAATTTCCGGTACCAATAAAGCGCAGAGCCCAGTCAGAAAACCGGCTAATGTTAAACGTTGCCATATGATCATTTGGCTACTGAATGTTGTCAGCCATTTGAGTGAGGTAATGAACAGTGCGGCTAGAGCACCAATCACCAAACCAATGACCAGTAAATAGGGAAGTTCAAACAATGAAGCAAGGTGCAAGGGGGGGACGGTGAAAGCCGGTTCTGCGCCAAACACAAATCGGGTCAGTGCGGTAGCACTAACAGCAGACAAAATGATGGGGGCAAATCCCGCAATGGTGTATTCCATCATAATAACTTCCATGGCGAAAATCACACCTGCAATGGGGGTGTTGAACGAGGCGGCAATTGACGCCGCAGCCCCACAAGCCACCAGGGTTTGAATACTGTTATTGGGCAAACGCAGCCATTGTCCCATCAGGCTGCTGCTGGCCGCACCAAGGTGTACTCCAGGACCTTCACGACCCACGGAATGACCGCTAATGAGGCTGATGGTGGCGCCGACAAATTGCAAAATAAAATTGCGTAAGGGCAGGTGGCTTTGGTGATACGCGAGGCGTTCCAGCACATGCACAATGCCGACTTGTACACCACCGCCCCCCATTTTTTGCACGGCGTGAAATATCAGTCCAATGGCCAGACCGCCTGCGGTGGGCAATAAAAACCGCGTGGTGGCAGAAAGCTGCTCATAGCTTTCTGTATCGCCCCCGGGTAGAAAGCGCGTTTGTGCATATTCAATAATGAGTCTAAATACAATGATCACAGCGCCCGCCAAAAGGCCACTGAGTAATCCCAGTACGGCTAGCTGTGGCAAGGCATCGACGCCAGCCAGACGCCTGCGAAATTGCTTTAACATGAGGGTGAGTATTTGTGAATCATGGGTGTACAGTACGTTATTTCTTGACTCGACCAGACGCTTGCTTTAGATTCTCTTGCATCGGATGACAGAGTCCTTGATTCATTCATCCGGTGCATTATAAAAATAATCATAAAATATTGTAGGCGGCCTTGGCCGCTTTTTTTTGTCCTGAATTCTTGTTATTCAACGTCACCAGGGCGAAAATCAGTCCTCAGTCCTCAGTCCTCAGCACTATTTTGAAACCCCGTAGATACATGATGCGAAGCTACATAGATGATTATCCTCATTCGAGAATAATAGTACTCGTTTCAGTCATTGTGTCACGTAGCGGCGCAACGTGACCGACGAAAGCCAGATACCCGTCCTCTGCACTCAACCCTACATCGTCCCTAGCTTATATCCTTAATAAAAACCTTCGAATTCCGACGATAGTTGTACAATGCGCGACGTTTCACCGGAAGCGTTTTGATATCGGTTCGTTGGTAGCCACGCTCAATAAACCAGTGCGATGACTTGGTCGACAAAACAAAGATTTGCTTTATGTGCCGTTGCTGCGCATGTTGCTCAACCCAGTGCAGTAAAGCATTGCCGCGCGCGGCGCCCTGGTAATCGGGGTGTACGGCGAGGCAGGCGAGTTCCGCCATATTATCTTTGGCAAAGGGGTACAGCGCTGCACAGGCGATGATCATGCCATCACGCTCGACAACGATAAAACGCTCGATCTCCATTTCCAGGTTTTCACGCGAACGCCACACTAACACGTCGGTCTTTTCCAGCGGCTCGATTAATTCCAGAATACCTGCGACATCGTCGATACATGCCTGGCGAGTTTCTTCGTAGTTGTCGGCGCTAATGAGCGTACCTATCCCGTCTCGGGTAAACAGTTCCTGCAACAACGCTCCATCAGTCTCCCGGTTAATAATGTGCACTCGCTTGATGCCATTAAGACACAAGTTGACCGCACTATTCAGGATGCGATGCATATCATCGGGGAGTTTGCGGCGGGAAGTGAGCAGCTTTTGTGCCGCGACTAACGTTAATTCCCGAGTCAGACGTTTACGACCGTCGAGCAGCCCTGATCCTTCAGCGAGGTATAAAACCTTGTCAGCATGGAGGGCAATGGCCGCCGAAGTGGCAACGTCTTCAGCGCTGAGATTGAATACCTCACCCGTGGGGGAGTAGCCCAGTGGTGAGAGTAATACCACGGCATTCTGATCCAGTTGTTGTTTTATGGCTTCGGCGTCGATGCGTCTTACTTCACCGGTATGAAGATAATCCACGCCTTCATGTACACCTAGCGGTCTGGCAGTAACCACGTTTCCAGAAGCGACCCGAATACGGGCGCCCGCCATGGGCGAATTAGCAAGCCCCATAGATAACAGCGCTTCGATTTCAACTCGTACGGTGCCCACCGCCTCTTTAACACAGGCCAGAGCAGTATCATCGGTGACCCGCAGGCCCCGATGAAATAGGGTGGTGTATTCGCGTGCAAGAATGCTTGCCCGCGCCTTGAGGCGAGCTTCTACCTGTGGCCGTGTGCCATGTACCAGTACGAGGCGTATTCCCAGGCTGTTGAGTAAGGCGAAGTCGTGTATTAGTCCGGCGAAATGCGTATTAGCCACTGCTTCACCGCTAAATACAACAACAAAGGTGCGGCCACGGAATGCGTTAATGTAAGGCGCCGCATTCCGAAACCACGGAACCCATTGGGCTTGTTGCCCCCGAGCATCGCTGCTGACACGGCCTTGCAGTGCCTTTTTGGATGACGCGACAGATTTAGGAGGCGTGGTTTTTTTGGCCGTTTTACTCACGTTTCTTTTGCTCATGGGGCATTTAATATAGCGGGTATTTCACTATTGGGTGGCGGTGCATCACATTGATAGCGTAATTAATTAACATACTCGTTCTTTTAGCGACAGCGGCATCGAAGCGTTTATGCCCTAAAGTTCATAAGGTTCATTGTAACCTACGCTTATCCCAATGACAGCAAAGGATATTTTTCAGATTGTGAGGGAAAACACCCTTATTTAACCACTCATAAAATATGGTTAATAACCGACTAAATTGCCTTGATAAATACCAGGGCAATTTGGTATGGTTTGCCTTCGTTTCGGTTCGGGAGAGAACCGTGAACAGGGCCCAGGCCCGATGAATCTTAATTTTTCATAATCGAGGGGATATTTCTAATGGAACTTAAAGCGACCGCTTATGCGAACATAGCAGCTATTGTCATCATTATTGGTATTATGTTTGACGCTGCAGCTGTTTAACATTAGCTGATTAAACGCCGGAATTTCGCGTACGTTATGCGCAATCAGGTGTAACGTTACGTACAACGGGGCGCTATTCAGCGCTCCGTTTTTCGTTAGGCTTATATTTACAGGCGTTTTGGTATTTAGTGAACGTCCGATAGAAGTCTTTATCTGTACATTGCGGTTATCGTTTCAACCCATTGGCCACTCCCAATAGTGTTGTTCGCACTAAAATAGTCCCCTGTAGCGCTTATGCAAATGATGCATATCACCCGATATCTGCTGATTCGGGCGCTAATTAAGTACCTAATCACGGTATACTTCGGTTTTATACATATTGGTATTTACTATTTCATCGCTAAAATGCGCTGTGAAAGAGTGGCTGCGCGAATCAACCGAAAAAACTTGTCGCGAGCCACAGATTAACTAACGCATTACCTGAGGGTATGTCGTTACTGTTTTAGGAGAGTCGTTTTGGATGTTTGGGGTAAGTTGGTTGGTAGTTTTTTAGGTTTCATGATGGGTGGCATATGGGGAGCACTCATAGGTGGCATATTGGGCCACCAGTTTGATAAAGGACTGGCAAACTTTCGAGCTGGGGGTGGTGGCGCATTCTCTGGCTTGAGTGCTGGTTTGAGTGCTGGCCTGGGTGCAGGTCTTGCGCAAGCCGATATTCAACGTGCCTTTTTTGAGGCGACTTTTTCGGTAATGGGCAGTGTCGCCAAGGCCGACGGTCGGGTGTCTGAAGAGGAAATTGCACTTGCGCGGCAGGTGATGGCGCGTATGGGGTTGCCCGAGCCCGCTCGCCGAGAGGCCATTGCGCTTTTTGGTAAGGGCAAAGAAAGCGGATTTGATCTTGAGGCAATGCTGTCGCGTTTTCATTTGGCTACCCGGCGGGCACGCAATCTTCGTCAAATGTTCCTTGAAATTCAGATACATGCCGCTTATGCCGATGGTCAATTAGATAGTGCCGAGCGTAAGTTGCTGCTCATGATTTGCGATGCTTTGGGCTTTTCGGCCATCGATTTTGACCGGCTGGACGCCATGGTGCGGGCCGAGCAACATGCGGCTAAAGGTGGCAAGGTCGAGCAAGTGTCACTGGATGATGCTTACGCCATCCTGAATGTGTCGAACACCGCCAGTGACGCTGAAGTTAAACGCGCATATCGTAAGCTGATTAATCAGCATCACCCGGATAAATTAGTCGCGAAGGGGCTGCCGGATGAAATGATGAAACTGGCTGAAGAAAAAACCCATGAAATTCGTGCCTCATATGACCGGATTCGCGAAGAGCGAGACCGTTAAGCATTGTGCAACTGAAGGAGTTACCGTTGATAGGATATACGCGTTGGTGTTCGGTGAATGTCATCTTTTTACTGCTGTTGTTATGGTCGGGACAGGCCAGTGCGGATGCAACATCTGAGGGCGCGGTGAGTGTAGGGTATCGTATGGACTCGCTGGATTGGAATATTAGCGGAGCAGGGAACCCCGTTGGTAACAGCCCCAACATCTTGTCTGAACTGGAATGGCGGGATATGCAATTTTTGCAACTGGAAAGGTGAATTGTCAGGGACGAATGCTCAGGGATTTTATTTTCGGGGTTACACCAATCTTGGTTGGGTAGTGGATGGGGTGAATCAGGATTCTGATTACGCCGAAAGTAATCGTCGCGCTGAGTTTTCTCGGTCGGTTAATGCTGTTGGGGGCAGCCGGGTGCTAGACGTGTCGGGTGGGCTGGGAACCACTTTTTTTATGGGGCCAACACAGCAATACCGGTTTATTCCCATGTTGGGGTTGTCTTATCACAACCTGAATATGCGAATGCGAAAAGGTTATCAGGATGTGTCGAACTTATCGAATGCCCAGCTTGTTGATCCTGAAATCACTTCTCTCCCTCCCCTGGGACCTTTTGGGGGGCTTAATTCACGCTATGAAGCAGAGTGGTCTGGCCCTTGGGTAGGGGCAGATATGTTGTTGGATTTACGGAGCAGCGGCCGGATATTGGTGAGGCTGGAAAAACATTGGGTAAACTATTACGCCAAGGCTAACTGGAATTTGAGGGAAGACTTTGATCACCCTTTAAGCTACGAACATAAATCCAGTGGAGAGGGTTGGGTATTTGAACTTGGATGGCAGAATGCGCCCGTAGATTATCAATGGGTGTGGGGCGTAAACGTCTCACTTCAATCATGGGAGGCGGGTGCTGGTGAATACCTCGTTCATTTTGCAGACGGTAGCTTGGGTGTCTCTCAGTTAAATGGCGTTAACTGGTCCTCGAAAAGCATACATTTATCACTCAGTAAGGCGTTTGGCAACTAAGGAATGGGCGCGTAATAAATGCCTTGTTTAGTGCTCGGATTTAGTTCGTATTGGTTCGTTCTGATTGCCTACAGGACGTAGGTAAGGGGCGTGAGCAGGACGCGGAAGCTTTGAACAAAAGTGCAGGAATAGTGGTTTTATTTCGCGCTTTTTTGATTGAGGAACGGGCGAAATTGGGATGCAAAACCGGGAAGTTATTGCGTGCCCGTTCTTAAGGTTGGAGTGCCGTTGAAACGCAATCTGTCTTGATTATGGTTTTGCTATCGGCTTCTTTGTCATTTGTGTACTCGGTGCCGTTAACGTCAGCCAGCCCGCAATTCGCTTGGTCAGTGTTGCTTCCAGTGCCCTGAAAAAATGATCAGCACCGGTAACCTTGATTTGTCGATAAGCCGTATTGTTTGCTTTTTGAGCAGCCTGAGCACGGGCCTTGGCGGAGTTGAGTACATTATCTAAATCCTGAAACCCGTACAGATCCAGGACGGGGATATTAATTTTGGCCAGCGCATCAGGTGTATGCGCGACGGTGCCAGGGGCAGAGCCCATACCCACACCCACAAAAGCACGAATTGCATCACTACCCGGCGGTTGTTGTGCCAGGTAATGTGCCCCCATGGCAGCCCCGAGACTGTGTCCGACCAGGGTAATATTGAGCAGCCCCTGTTTTTGCAAATAGCGCACGGCAGCATCAATACGAACATTGGCGGCCGGGAAAAGGGGGAGGTAGTCGGTAAAGTTTGTGCCGTTTGGCCATACTGGCAGCTGAATGGCGAGCGTGGCCCAGCCAGAATCGGGTAAATCCTTACGTAATGGAGAAATGACATCGGGCCAATCCGGGTGTGCTCCCTGGCCGTGTAATAAAATGACCCCGCCGCGTTGTGTTTTGCCTTCGGCTGGTGTGTAAAGAGCAAAAAAACTCAATGAACCTGCGGTGATATTGACCGCTTCCCCAATAACGAGCTGCTCGGTTAATTGCTCGGCCATACGTTGCTCTTTGCGAATATCCGAGGCGTGGCTATCAGGTATTAAAGGCAGAAACAGGGTTGAAAATAGGGTTAAAACAATGAAAGTAGAGAAGAAAAGGCAGAATCGCATCGTCACGCATTAGCTCCGGGCTGCTCTGAATAGAAGGCTCTGAGCATATCGGCTTAACGCGCTTATACCAAGCCCCGACTCGCGATATGGCTGAAATATCGCGCATAATAAGGTAAAGTCCCCGATCCAGATTTTTTGTCCCTTGTTGTTTGTTGTAGTTTGCCGTAAGTCCGCCGCTTGTGCGGCCAGCCAAGGGGCTGATTTAACACATTTATCATAGAACGTGAGAGGCTCAGACCATGCCAGATTTTAAAATTGCCCCGTCCATTTTGTCCGCGGATTTTGCTCGTCTTGGCGAGGAAGTCGATAATGTCCTCAAATCGGGTGCCGATGTGGTGCATTTTGACGTAATGGATAACCATTACGTGCCTAACCTGACCATTGGCCCATTGGTGTGTGATGCACTTCGCAAGCATGGCGTCACCGCTGATATTGACGTGCATTTGATGGTGAAGCCAGTAGATCGCATTATCCCTGATTTTGCGGCCGCAGGTGCCTCGTATATTACTTTCCACCCTGAGGCTTCTGACCACGTCGACCGCACTCTGCAACTAATCCAGAATGAAGGCTGTAAATCCGGCTTGGTGTTTAATCCTGCTACGTCCCTGGATCACCTGAAACATGTCATCGACAAAGTCGATATCGTGTTGTTGATGTCGGTGAACCCCGGTTTTGGCGGTCAAAGCTTTATCCCTGAAACACTCAACAAGCTACGTGAAGCCCGTAAAATCATCGATGCCTCCGGTCGCGATATTCGCCTGGAAGTTGATGGCGGCGTGAAAGTGGACAATATCCTTGAAATCGCAGAAGCCGGTGCGGATATGTTTGTGGCAGGTTCAGCCGTATTTGGTGCGAAGTCCGAGAGCGACGCTAATACTTACGATTCTGTGATCGCGGCCTTCCGCGCGGAATTGGCGAAGGTTGGGAAATAACACTCTAACGCAAAGGCGCGAAGATACAGAGGACGCAAGGTTATATTGCATGTGTCTTTGGTATCTTCGTGTCTCTCTGTATTAGTACCTTAAGCATTGGTAAAATTTATGAAATTAAATAAGCCCAAAATGATTTTAATCGATGTCGATGGGACTCTCGTTGACAGTGTGCCTGACCTCGCTTATTGCATTGACGAGATGATGACGGCGCTGGATATGCCCGTGCATGGCGAAGCCGCCGTACGTAACTGGGTAGGAAATGGTGTGGAGCGCCTAGTGCGCCGTGGGCTCATCGGCAAACTCGATGGTGAGCCGGACGAAGCCTTGTTTGAAAAGGCCTACCCCCTCTTTCTTGAGCTGTACGCGGTGAATACCAGCCAACGCAGCGGCCTCTACCCTGGTGTGCGTGAAGGGCTGGATTATATGAAAGCAGCGGGTTACACCTTAGGCTGTGTCACCAACAAAGCCGCACAGTTTACGATTCCGTTGCTTAAAGATCTCGGGATTCATGATGATTTTGAGAACATCGTCTGCGGTGATACTCTTGCCAAGAAGAAACCCGATCCACTGCCTCTGTTGCATTCAGCCGAAGTATTGGGTGTAGCACCGGAAAAGTCCCTGATGCTGGGTGACTCTGTGAGTGATGTGAAAGCGGCACGTGCTGCCGGGTTTCAGATCATCTGCATGAGTTATGGTTATAACCATGGCGTGGATATCCGTGAATCGAACCCCGATGTGGTGATTGATTCTATGGTTGAGTTAAAGGATTTACTTTAAATAATTATTTCCGTCATTCTGGCCGCGGCCTGTCCTGGCGAAGGCCGGGGCCAGAATGATGGAAAAACTGATTTGGCTGTTGGACAAAAATAGATGATGATTTACATCCTACAAATTAATGGGCAGCAGGAACGATGGCGCGGCTAAAACCGATGTTATTGAGTTTTCCTGTCCTTTTGAATTTGTAGGTAAATGAACATGAACGCAGAAAAATTTGCTGAACTGGCCTCCCGGCTTACGGCACAAAATACCGGTTTACCGACCGTCACTCACCGTATCCCGTTGATGCGTGAAGTGCTGGCCGATCTTGATACACCTCTCAGCACCTACCTTAAATTAGCCAATGGCCCATATTCCTATCTATTTGAGTCCGTGCAGGGCGGTGAAAAATGGGGCCGCTATTCAATAATAGGGCTACCTTGTCGTACTGTGCTGAAGGTCAATGGCAATGTTATTGATGTGGAAACCGATGGCGAAGTGGTGGAATCGTTACAAAGCGATGACCCGCTAGCATGGATCGAAGATTTTCAGGCGCGTTATCGAGTTGCTGAAGTAGAGGGCTTACCGCGATTTAACGGTGGCCTGGTGGGGTATTTTGGCTACGATACCATTCGTTACATCGAACCCAAGCTGGCGTACTCCGCTCAAAACAAGCCAAACCCCGATGAACTAAATACGCCGGACATCCTGTTAATGGTCTCCGACGAAATCGTGGTGTTCGATAACCTCAGTGGCAAGCTTTATCTCATCGTACATGTTGATGCCGCGCAGGCCGATGCGTACGAGAGTGGTCAACTGCGCCTCGGTGCATTGGAAGAGCGTCTGCGTCAGGCGACGCCGCGTGCTGAGTTACATGAAGGCATTGATGTTAAAGAAGAGGATTTTGTCTCAGGGTTCACTGAAACCGGGTTTAAACAGGCCGTGGAACGCGCCCGGGATTACATCGTAGAAGGGGATGTAATGCAGGTGGTATTGTCGCAGCGAATGACAGTGCCCTATACAGCGCCTCCGCTAGATCTATATCGCGCGCTACGTAGCCTCAACCCCTCGCCGTACATGTTTTATCTCGACCTGAATGATTTTCACATCGCCGGTTCCTCACCAGAGATACTCACCCGACTGGAAGACGACGTTGTTACCGTCAGACCCATCGCCGGCACACGTCGCCGTGGCTACGACGACGCCGAAGACCGTGCCATGGAAGAAGAGTTGTTGGCCGACCCCAAAGAACTCGCCGAGCATCTAATGTTGATAGATCTTGGGCGTAATGACGTAGGGCGCATCAGTGAAACCGGCAGCGTAGAACTGACCGAAAAAATGCTGGTAGAACGTTATTCACACGTCATGCACATTGTTTCCAACGTTGAAGGCAAACTCAAACCGGGCATGACCGCGATGGACGTACTGCGCGCCACTTTTCCCGCCGGCACTGTTAGTGGCGCCCCGAAAATCCGCGCCATGCAAATCATCGACGAACTCGAACCCGTAAAACGAGGTATTTACGCCGGCGCCGTAGGTTACCTCGGCTGGAATGGCAACATGGACACCGCCATCGCCATACGTACCGCCGTCATAAAATCCGGACAATTGCACATACAAGCAGGAGCTGGAGTAGTCTACGACTCACAACCTAACCTGGAATGGAAAGAAACCATGAACAAAGGCCGCGCCGTATTTCGTGCCGTGACAATGGCCGAAGCCGGGTTGGATGGAGTAGTTAGCAAGCACAAGTGAGAAGATCTGACGCAAAGGCGCGGAGAGGCAAAGGACGCAAAGAAAGATGTTCATGGATGAGAACGAGCTGTCCTCGAAAATAATCGGAGCTGGAATTGAGGTTCATCTAACTTTAAGGCCGGGATTGTTGGAATCTGTGCACCAAAATTGCGTTCTTTGAGTCTTGGCACTTTTGCATTGGATTTTTAAATATGCTCTTAATGATGGACAACTACAATTCCTTCACCTACTACCGGGTGCAATATGAAGTAGTCAGCAAGTATAAGTAACGGGTCTGACGCAAAGGCGCAGAGAGGCAAAAGATGCAAAGAAAAATGTTCATGGATGAGAACGAGCTGTCCTCGAAAATAATCGGAGCTGGAATTGAGGTTCATCGGACATTAGGGCCAGGTTTGTTGGAGTCCGTGTATCATCAGTGCCTTGCTCGTGAATTGGACCTTCAACGGTTCGTAGTGAAATCGGAGGTGCCGATTTCAGCCGAATACAAAGGCTTGAGTTTTGATGTTGTTTATCGAGCAGACTTATTGGTGGCAGATAAAGTGGTCGTTGAATTGAAAGTGGTTGAAAAATTATTGCCAGTTCACGAAGCTCAGCTACTTTCCTATTTGCGATTAATGAATAAAAAACTGGGTCTGTTGATTAATTTTAATGTGCCGATTTTGAAAGATGGGATAAGACGTGTTGTTAATAAATTATAAAACTTTGCGTTCTTTGCGCCTTGGCGCCTTTGCGTTGGATTTTTGAATATGCTCTTAATGATAGACAACTACGATTCCTTCACCTACAACCTGGTGCAATATTTCGGTGAGCTGGGCGCTGAAGTATGCGTACACCGCAATGACCAAATTACAGTAGATGAAGTCATCAAGCTGAACCCCGAGCGCATCGTGATTTCCCCTGGGCCGTGTACGCCCAATGAGGCAGGAATTTCCCTGGAAATCATAAAACACTTTTCCGGTAAATTGCCCTTGCTGGGGGTGTGCCTCGGCCACCAAAGTATCGGTCAGGCCTTTGGGGGCAAGATAGTTCATGCCGGTGAAATCATGCACGGCAAAACGTCGATGATGCACCACAAAAACAACGGCGTGTTTTCCGGTTTGAAAAACCCCTTTGAGGCCACTCGGTATCATTCATTAGTGATCGAAAAAGACAGCCTGCCCGATTGCCTGGAAGTCACCGCATGGACGGAAACGGAAAACGGTGAACTGGATGAAATTATGGGTGTACGACACAAATCACTGAATGTGGAAGGTGTACAGTTCCACCCCGAGTCGATATTGACGCAACATGGGCATGATATGTTGAAGAATTTTTTAAATACATGAAAACCCAACGCAAAGTCGCCAAGGCGCTAAGAACGCAAAGCTTAAAATGTTTTCTTAGCGTTCTTTACCCCTCTGCGTTCTTTGCACCTCAGCGCCTTTACGTCCGGTTTTAATAAAAGGAATCATAAATGGACATGTCATCAGCCATTCGCGCCGTTACAGAACGCCGTGACCTCACACGCGATGAAATGCAATCAGTGATGAACACCATCATGACCGGTGCAGCCACCCCGGCGCAGATCGGTGGTTTCCTTATTGGTCTGCGCATGAAGGGTGAGACCATCGACGAAATAACGGCAGCTGCGCAAGTGATGCGTGAACTGGCCATCAAGGTGGATGTTAGCGGTGATCATATTGTTGACATCGTCGGCACCGGCGGAGATGGCAGCAGTACCTTTAATATCTCCACCGCGAGCTGTTTTGTGGTGGCGGCCGCCGGCGGTAAAGTTGCAAAACACGGTAACCGTTCTGTCTCCAGTAAGTCCGGCAGCGCAGATTTACTGGAAGCCGCAGGGGTAAATTTGGATCTAGGCCCCGAACAAGTGGCCAAATGCGTTAATGAAGTGGGGGTGGGTTTTATGTTTGCTCCCAAGCATCACGGTGCCATGAAACACGCCATAGGCCCGCGCAAGGAAATGGCGGTACGGACTATTTTCAATATACTAGGGCCGTTGACGAATCCTGCGGGTGCACCCAACCAGTTGCTGGGTGTATTCAGTAAAGATCTGGTAGAACCGCTGGCGCATGTGCTGGCCAACCTCGGTAGCAATCACGTACTGGTCGTACATTCTGAAGATGGTATGGATGAGATTAGCATTGGTGCATCGACTTACGTTTCAGAATTAAAAAATGGCATCGTCACGTCTTACACCATACAGCCAGAAGATTTTGGCATGAAAAAATCGGATCTCGCCTCACTGAAAGTAGATAGTGCTGAGCAGTCGTTAGAGATTGTTAAAAGTGTTTTGAACGGGGAAGCAGGTCCGGCACGGGATATTGTTCAATTAAATGCTGGCGCCGCATTATATGTTTCGGGTATAGCGGATTCGTTGGCAACGGGTATAGCAAAAGCAGGTGACATGCTAGCCAGTGGTGAAGCACTTGTTAAGTTGAAAGCATTGGTCAATGCATCACAATCGGTAAATTAACTCGTTAGGCAATAGAATATGGCAAAACATAAAAAGGATAAAAAAGCAGTCTCCAAAATTGCTGCTCGCATCAAACAATTGTGGCAACAGGCTGAACAATTTTCTTCTGGTGGCAAACCGGTTGAAGAAGAGCTGGCATTGCGGGCGATTCTTGATCTGGCCCCCGAGCATTTTGGTAGCCTGCTTAAGTTATCCTACATCGCCTACGAAGCAGGTAAATCTCCTATCTCTCTTGATTACGCTAAACGGGCGGTTCAGGCAAATTATAGTGATGCTCAGGGGCATTTGATTTTGGGCCAAGTGTTAGCAGACCTGGGGTTGACTGATTTGGCGGAAGCAGAATTAACCATTGCTGAACAATTGAACCCCCAGGATACGCGAGTCCTGGATTCGTTGGGTTGGGTATTGGTGCAACAGGGACGAAGCGAAGAGGCTGAGGCCGTCTATCGACGCGCTATCGCCCTGACTCCCAACGCGGTCGGTATTTATTTTAATCTGGCGGCCAATAAAAAATTCCAAATTGGTGATCCTGATATTGCGCGTATTGAAAAATTACGTGATTACGAGAAAGATTATTCGTCGCTTGAACGAATAATCCTGCATTTTTTATTGGCGAAGGTGTATAACGACTGCGCTGAATACGATCGCGCCTTTACGGAAATGCAACAGGGCAATAGCATGAAACGGAAGTTGGTGCAGTATTCCTCTGAATCCCAGCAACAATTGACTACGTTGATGATGCAAACCATGGATGCAGGCTTTGTGGAACGCCTTAGCGATGCGGGCAATGCCGAGGATGGGCCGGTATTTGTGTTAGGCATGGCACGGTCAGGTACCACATTGATCGAAAGCTTGTTGTCGCGTCATCCTCAGTTTAGTGGTGTTGGTGAAGTACCTTATATTCACAATTTAGCTCAGGGTTGTGGTCAAATGCTGGATAGCCAATTACCGTATCCTCAATTCCTATCGGAATTGGCGCCTCAGTTGTGTCAACCTCTGGGGGAGCAATATGTACAGTTAATTCGGCAGTTCGGAGTGGATACTGCTCGTATTGTGGACAAAACGCCTGGCAATTTCATGTTCATTGGTTTCATTTTGGCCTTGTTACCCAATGCCAAAATTATTCACAGCGAGCGCAATCCCGTTGATACCTGTCTATCCATTTATCAACAATTTTTTACCACAAGTATGCACTATGCCTATGATTTAAAAGATATTGGTGAGTATTACGTGCAATACCAGCGATTAATGGGGCACTGGCAAAAATTGTTTCCGGACAGAATACTCAGTGTCGCTTATGAGGATGTAGTGGAAAACAGCGAGCAAGCCCAGCGTCGTATGGTTGAGTTTTGTGGCCTGCCTTGGGATGAACGTTGCCTTCAGCAACCGGGTAAGGACGTAAAAATCAGGTCGGCCAGCGTTTGGCAAGCACGACAACCGGTTCACGATGCCTCAGTAAAGCGCTGGCGACACTATGAAAAACATCTTGGCCCATTGCTGGATGCATTACAGCCTGTGTTGACCACTAACACCTAATCCATGAGTTTTTAACAAGGTTATCTCTAACGATGAGTAGTACTCCAGACATTTTAAAAAAAATTATCGCTCGCAAGTGTGAAGAGATTGCCGAGCGTAGCCAGCAAGTAAGTTTGGCTGAAATGGTTGGCCGCGCCCAAAACGCCGATGCTTGTCGTGGTTTTGTCGATGCCATTAAAAGCAAAATTGCTGAGGGTGATGCCGCCGTCATAGCAGAGATAAAAAAAGCCTCTCCCAGTAAGGGAGTCATGCGCGAGCACTTTGTGCCCGCTGATATTGCCGTTTCCTATGAAAAAGGGGGCGCCGCGTGTTTGTCAGTGCTGACCGATGCGGATTTTTTTCAAGGCAGTGAAGAATATTTACAACAAGCTCGCGCGGCGTGTGCTTTACCCGTCATCCGTAAAGATTTTATTATTGACCCGTATCAGGTTTATGAAGCGCGCGCGATCAACGCCGATTGTATTTTATTAATTGTTGCCGTACTGGATGATGCACAACTGAGTGATCTGGCTGCCTTGGCAACTAAACTCGGCATGGACGTGTTAGTGGAAGTGCATGATGCGGATGAGCTGGCGCGGGCGTTACCACTGAACCTGCCGTTAATCGGGATCAATAATCGTAACCTGCGTACCTTTGAGGTGGGCCTGCAAACAACATTGGATATGCTAGGGGCCATACCCTCTGATCGGATTGTCGTCACTGAAAGCGCCATTCACTCTGCGGAAGATGTAGCCTTGATGCGTAAGCACGCGGTGAATGCCTTTTTGGTCGGAGAGGCATTTATGCGAGCCGATGACCCAGGCAGCCAGCTGGAAAAACTGTTTAACGGCAGATGAAAGCGGAAACATAAAACATAAAAGAAAAAAGGTAAAAGTGAAAAGAGAAATTGAACCGGTATGTTGTTTTTGTTTTCTTCTTTTATCTTTCTTTTTTTGAATTATCGTGCGCCAAACACCACGATGGTTTTGCCCTGTGCGGTAATCAGTCCCTGTTCTTCCAGGTTTTTGAGTACACGTCCGACCATTTCCCGCGAGCAACCCACAATGCGCCCCAGTTCCTGGCGGGTAATACGGATTTGCATGCCGTCTGGATGAGTCATGGCATCGGGTTCTTTGCTCAGATCCATGAGCGTACGGGCAATACGGCCGGTCACATCCATGAATGCGAGGTTGCCGACTTTCTGGCTGGTCTTGCGCAGGCGCAGGGCCATTTGTGAGGCCAATTCAAAGAGAATATCGGGGTCTTTTTCGCTCAATTGTCGGAAACGGCTATAGCTGATTTCCGCAAGTTCGCACTTGGATTTGGCACGCACAAAGGCGCTACGATTGGTGTCGCCACCAAACAGGCCCATTTCACCAAAAAAATCGCCGGGATTGAGGTAAGCCAGCACGATTTCACGGCCCGTTTCGTCCTCAATGAGCACGCTGACCGAGCCCTCAATAATGTAATAAAGTACGTCGGGTTTGTCGCCAGCATAGATAATCAGGCTTTTAGCCGGATATTGGCGCCGGTGGCAATGCTCCAAAAAGCGCTCAATGGTCGGGGCTGTCAGGACGACGTCGGGTATTGTGCTCATTTTTTATACTCGTAAGATTGCATAATTCCTTGTAAAGACCTCACTTTTGGGTGAGACACATAGCTTATCGGCAAAGGTTTGCAAATACTTTATCTCAATGTACCCGTTAGCAGTGCTGCATAGAGTGTAGGTTATGCGTTGATAGTAGGCTGGGTTTATAATCATCGCCCCTCGTTTTTTCAAAACGAGGCCTGAAAGAATCCTGATGGGGTAAAATGCATGAAAGCAAGAATTAAATGGGTGGAAGAGGTGATGTTTGTCGGTGAGTCCGGCAGCGGCCATTCAGTAGTGATAGACGGCCCGCCAGAGCACGGTGGCCGCAATTTGGGTATACGCCCTATGGAGTTGTTGCTACAGGGGCTCGGTGGCTGTACGGCCTTCGACGTGATGATGATCCTGAAAAAGGCGCGTCAGCCGGTCACCGACTGTGTACTGGAAATCGAAGCCGAGCGCGCAGAAACGGAACCCAAAGTATTCACCAAAATCCACATTCATTTCATCGTCAGTGGCACCGGCGTGAGTGAAAAACATGTGCAGCGGGCTATTGATTTGTCCGCTGAAAAATATTGCTCGGCATCAATCATGCTGGGCCAGGTGGCCGAGATCACTCATGACTTTGAATTAATCGAAGGGTAATAAAAATGATTAAACCTAACCCGACGACGGGTATGCGCCATATCGCCCTGCGTGTGAAAAATTATCAGGCCACGGAAGCCTTTTACGTCGAACTGCTGGGCATGGCCGTGGAATGGCGACCAAATGAAGATGCGGTGTACCTCACATCAGGTAATGACAATCTGGCCTTGCACCGTGCGACGAATGAGTTTGACTCTGGCTCTGGCTCTGATTCTGATTCTGATTCTGGCCCCGGATCTGATTTTGGTCAGCACCTTGACCACATCGGTTTTTTCCTAAACGACTTAAATGATGTGGACGAATGGTTTGATTTTCTGCGCGGTCACGACATCACCCTGAAAACTGAACCGCGTACCCATCGTGATGGCGCGCGCAGTTTTTATTGTCTCGACCCCGACGGCAACACTGTGCAAATGATATTCCACCCTCCCATGGTGCTCGCTGCAACGTAATCACGATGATAAAACCACTACCCAAGCTTGAACTTAAAGATTTCAATAATCTCACCAAGACGCTGAGTTTTAACATTTACGATATTTGTTACACCCGCGACGAAGCACAACGGCGCGCCTATATCGAATACATTGATGAAGAATACAATGCCAACCGTTTGACCAAAATGCTGACCAGCGTTTGCGATATAGTCGGCGCAACAGTGCTCAATATTGCTCATCAAGACTACGAACCTCAGGGTGCCAGCGTCACCATGCTGATTTCGGAAGAACCGATGATGTCCGAAGGCATCTCTAACACCGAAGCGCCCGGCCCGTTACCGGAAACCGTCGTGGCTCATTTGGACAAAAGTCACATCACCGTACACACCTATCCAGAGAGCCACCCCGACAACGGCATCAGCACCTTTCGAGTGGATATCGACGTATCGACTTGCGGGCGTATCTCACCCTTAAAAGCGCTGAATTACCTAATACACCGATTTGATTCTGATATCATCACCATGGACTACCGTGTGAGGGGTTTTACTCGTGATGTGGATGGGATTAAGCACTACATAGATCACGAAATAAACTCGATCCAAAACTTCATCGCCGAAGACACCAAAGAGCGTTACCAAATGATTGACGTGAATGTTTTTCAGGAAAATATCTTTCACACCAAAATGATGCTTAAAGAATTTGAGTTGGATAATTATTTATTTGGTATTACTGAAAAAGAACTGGGCGGTGAAGTATGCAATCGCATAAAACAACGCTTGGAAAGGGAAATGCTAGAGATATTTTACGGGCGGAATATTTGAAGAGGCAGGGGAAAGGTAAAAGAGGAACGTTAAAATAAGAGAATATTTTTTTCTTTCCTCAGTTTATATCCAGAATGCAGTGCGCGTCATAACCTTTGACGTAAATCCCATAATTTTCTTCAGCGGATAAGGCAGCTCTGCACCACCCGCTTCCAGCGCCACCGTGGCATGCTGGCTTTCATCTTCTTTCATTTGTTCGAGTATGGCGCGGCTTTTATCATCTTGTGTGGGCAGTTGTTCAAGGTGTTCTTTGAGGTGTTTGACCACTTGTTTTTCTGTCTCGGCGACGAAGCCTAAGCTCCATTTGTCACCCGCCAATCCGGCTATTGCACCGATAACGGCGGAACCTGCGTACCAGGCTGGGTTAAGTACGCTGACGTGGGTGCCGAGTTCTTTGGCGCGTTTTTCACACCAGTCGAGGTGGTCGTTTTCTTCCAGTGCGGCGCGTTCCATTTGTTGGCGCACTTTAGGCAGTCGAGCTGTGAGCGCTTGCCCTTGATACAGGCCTTGTGCGGCGACTTCGCCAGCGTGGTTAATGCGCATTAGGCGTCCAGCGAGTTGCCGCTCGGAATCATTCAATTCAGCCTCGCTTTGGCTGTGTGCTGGATTGCTTCTCTCGGTGATTTTGGGTTGGCCAAATAATGTACGAATCCCCACGTCAACGCCCATGAGTAGCTGGTCTAATGGCGTGTAATTGCGGCGAGAGCTCGTTTGATTTTTCATACTCTCGAGTTTAGCGTGTTCTGTGTGGGGTGTTAAGGGCTGGGTTGGGTTGTAGTGCCAAGGGCTAAGTCCGTAACTTTATGCTTGCACCCACCGAAGTGGTTTTAGCTGCGAGCGGTAATCATTTAGAGCGCTGATCGAGGCTGAAGCCTTTTCTACGCTAGGCTAAATTTTCGTCCCCTGTCCCCTGTCCGCAGAACTCAGCGCTAATTTAATAGTTTATGACACCAAGTCGAGCTGCTGAGCCAGTATTACTATTGGGTGCTTAACTGAAATCTGTTGTCCTCGCGCGCGTAGCCCGGCAGCGAGGTGCAGGCTACAGCCAAGGTTGCTGGTTGCCAGGATGTCTATTTCATATTGTTTGTTGATGCTGTCGAGGCCATCGAGCATTTTATCCCGTAGTTGCTGGGCAAATTCTGACTGGTCCAGCATGTATTGACCAGCGCCGCCACAGCAGCGGTTAGTGTCGGGGAGTGGGGTTATTTTTAGTGTAGGGATATGTTCTAGCAGTTGGCGGGGGGCATCTGCTTGGTGCAGTACGTTGTTTAAGCTGCATGGCGTGTGGAGGGCGATAGTCTTTTTCAGGGCGCGAGGTTGCAGTGCTGTGGGCCAAGAAACTTCAGCGATAAAGTGGCTGATGTCTTTGATTTTGGCGGCAAAGCTTTCGCTTTGTTCATTAGAAAGTAGTTGCGTATATTCGCTGAGTTGCGCGGTGCAGCCACTGGCGGTATGAACGATGGCCTGGATGTCTAATGACGCGAATGCGCTGAGGTTTTGAGCCGCAAGGCGGGCGGCCTCCTTGGGATGGCCGCCGTGTAGCGCTATAGCGCCGCAACAACCTTGAGAGGGGGGTACATGTACACCATATCCCATGGCGTTAAGCAGGCGGCGGCTGGCATCCAGTGCTGCTCGGTCAAAGACGTTGGCCACACAGCCCGTGAACAAGGCGACGTCGCCCCGTGATGTGTCAGTTACCGCCGGATAGTAATTTTTCCAGACGGGAGTGGCCGGGACTTCCGGCAGCAAGCTTTCTTTTTCAGAAAGACCGAGTGGGTTTAATATACCGCTAGCACGGACGATTTTTTGTAGGCCGGATTGTTGGTAAAGCCGTAATCCACGCCCTGCGATGGGTGTTATCGTAGGTGGTTTGGGGGGCTTGGCGGCGTGCGGCAGTAGGGCTTTTGCTTCAGTGATAATTTCACCAAAGCGCACCTCAGAGGGACAATAAGCTTCGCAGGATCGGCAGCCTGTGCAATGCTCAAGATGGGCTTGTAAGCGATCGTCGACACTGAGCCGTCCTGACAAAAGCGCGGCGATCAAAGAGATGCGGCCGCGAGGCGACTCACTTTCGTTCGCAGTAAGTTGGTAGGTGGGGCAATGCTGAGAACACATGCCGCACATCACGCAACGGTCCAGCTTGTCCGCAAGGGCCGTTGGATTGCCTGCAGCGTTGTGGGAGGGGCTAATGGTGTTGGTGTTGGTCATTGTATTTTTTAGGGTGCATTGGCGTTGTTATCGGGTTGCTATGATGTGGTTATGATAAAACTTCGGTGCAGTTACAGTGCGTTTACAGTGCGGTTACAGGGTAGCTTCGGAGTAATTACGGCATATTTCGGCTTGCTGTCGATGACGTTACTCGCAAAAGCAAAGGAGAATTACGGTATTATCCGTTATCTGTCTATCAATGTCCTTGTTCAATAAATATTGGTTTTTTACATCAGGCTTTAAACACCTAGGCATTAAATCCTCGCCTTTAAAACGGTAGCCTTGTCCTTTTAGAGCCAAATTACTCAGGAATATTCCCATGCCCTATTATCAGCGCCATATCTTTTTTTGCACAAATTTACGAGAGGATGGCAGCACCTGTTGTGAAAAATTTGGAGCGCAGGCTCTGCGTGATTACGCCAAACAACGCACCAAAGAGTTGGGCATTACCGGAAAAGAGGGCTGTGTGCGCGTAAACTCGGCGGGGTGTCTTAATCGCTGCGAAGAAGGACCGGTGGCCGTGGTCTATCCCGATGATGTCTGGTACACCTTTGTTGATAAAGAAGATATTGATGAGATCGTCGAACAGCATTTACTGAACGGACACGTCGTGGAGCGCCTGAAAATCTGATGGCAACTGTCCCATTACGCCTTTACGATGATTTGTCTGAAATGCCGACAGCAGGCGAGCGGTTTTTAATACCCGGATATGGTTTGGGGGCGGTGATCGAAGCCCAATTAGATACCGCAAAGGCAAGCGCACGGGCAAGTTTGGGTCATCCTCCTATTGGTGTGGTCTGCCATCCGCATCCCCTGCATGGCGGCACGCTGACCAACAAAGTTGCCCATACCGTGGCAAAAACATTTGCTGAATTGGGGGTGGAAACACTGCGCTTCAATTTTCGTGGGGTTGGTGAGTCTCAGGGTGAGTTTGATCATGGTGTTGGCGAGGTCGAAGACTTACAGGCTGCGGTAAACTGGATGCGTGAACACTACCCTGGCGCGCCGTTATGGCTGGCCGGGTTTTCCTTTGGCGCATATGTTGCGTTAAGTGGGCATAAGCAAGCAACGGCAGATCGTTTGCTGTTGGTCGCCCCGCCAGTTGCCATGTTCAAATTTCCGGCTGATGCAGGGGTTGAGATACCCTGGTGTGTCATTCAAGGCAGTGACGATGAAATTGTTGAGTCATCCCAGGTAATATCGTGGGCGAAACGGCAGCCCAGAGTGCCCGAAATATATGAAATGGAAGGGAGCGGGCATTTTTTTCATGGGCGCTTGATAACTTTAAAAGAAAATATCGGCGCTGCCTGGGGTAACGCACTTTAACGTTATTAATTCTGGTTTGTGGCAAAGTTTTTTTAGTGCTTGACTCAAAATATTTAATGACTCAATATCATCGTGTTGTTCAGCGTTGCTGGGCAAGCCCGGTTGTTCTAAATGCTGATTTTAAAGGTGGGCACTACGTTATCTCTTACTGCGTTGGTTAAAGCGTTGGTTAAATATTCTACTCCGAAGTCCGTCAACCTAATGGCGTATTGTAGGTTGGCGGGCAGAATTTGACGTGAAGAATTTGACGTGAAGAGTAACGGTAACCTTAATAATTTCAATGGATTATAAGTCATTGTAAGCGTTTCATGAGTCGCCGGGTAAAGTACAGGGGCGTGCGATGCAGGTAGTGAAAACGACTTGTGACTCCTGTATTGAAATGTCTTTTTTCTGGTGTTTTTTAACGCGGCCTTCGAAGTTGGGGAGCCGCGTTTTTTTATGTGGTTGCCTTTTTACGGGGATACGTTTTCAGGTTTTGATGGTGAGTTTCCGACGAATATATACTGCCAATTCAGGGCCAGGTTAAAATTGCCGCCAGTAAATACTCAATATGGGTGGTAAGTAAGCTTGACACCGGAACTTCTTCGCCCTATCATTTCGCGCCTTTTCAAGACAGATATTTTTTTGGAGCAGTGGCTGAGATGAAGACGTTTAGTGCGAAACCCGCTGAGGTAAAACGAGATTGGTTCGTTATCGATGCAACCGATAAAACCTTGGGCCGTATGGCAACCGAGATCGCCCGTCGCCTACGCGGCAAGCACAAGCCGGAGTTCACTCCGCATGTAGATACTGGCGATTACATTGTAGTGATTAATGCCGAAAAGGTTACCGTCACCGGTAACAAGGCAGCGGATAAAAAATATTACCGCTACACCGGCTATGTTGGCGGTTTGAAAACCACCACATTTGAAAAATTGATCAAAGAAGATCCAACCCGGATCATTAATTCTGCGGTTAAAGGCATGTTACCCAAGAACCCACTGGGTCGGGCGATGTTCCGTAAATTAAAAGTGTATGCCGGTGCAGAGCATCAGCATGCGGCACAGCAGCCAACACCGCTGGAAGTTTAATTCCTTATTATTATTTTAGATCCATTAATTGCGACAAAGATCATCGATTCCATATTGACGATCTCTTAACAAAAATGGGCAAGTTAGCTAACCGCTAAGGCAGACAAGAATGGCAGACAAACAGTATTACAGCACAGGCCGTCGCAAAAGCTCCACCGCACGGGTATTCATGAAATCCGGTTCTGGCAACATCACCGTAAACTCACGCACGCTGGACGCGTATTTCGGTCGCGAGACATCACGCATGGTCGTACGTCAGCCGCTGAGTGTGGTAGACATGATGGAAAACTTCGATTTCAACATCACCGTCAAAGGTGGCGGCAACAACGGCCAAGCCGGTGCCATTCGCCTTGGCATCACCCGTGCGCTGATGGTGTACGACGAAACCTTACGCCCCTCTCTACGAAGCGCCGGACTGGTAACACGTGATGCCCGTGAAGTAGAACGCAAGAAAGTTGGCCTGCATAAAGCCCGCAAACGTCCACAGTTCTCGAAACGTTAAGACGTATCAGTGTCTTGTATCTAGAGACGAGAATCTAGGTGTTATAGCGCATGGATGCGCTGGAAAACCTGGAAGTGTGGCGGCGATCATGCCGCCTTTCAGTCTCCCTGTATAAATCACTATCCCAGTGCTCAGATTTTGGGTTCAGGGATCAGATTACACGCTCAGGCTTATCTGTAGCTTGAAGGCTACGAGCGTGATTCAAATTAGAGGCTGTATTCAATTTCTAAAGATAGCCAAAGACTCTTGTGGAGAACGTTGGACTCAGTTACTCATTGAGAGAAGCGGGATTCCTCAAAGCTGATGAGTCTCGAAACTTTGAGCAAGAAGCCAAAGAAATTTCAAAAATGCCCCATGGGTTAGCTTCATATTTAACGGGGCATTTTCAGTCGATACAGCAACGCAACTCCTAGCATCTAGAAGCTAAAAACTTGTCACTGGTTTTTTTGGGAGATCGTCTAACGGCAGGACAGAGGACTCTGACTCCTCTAATCTAGGTTCGAATCCTAGTCTCCCAGCCATTTTTTGCAGCATTTTTTGAATAATAGAAACTAAAAAGCCCCGCTCCTCCGAGCGGGGCTTTTTAGTTTCTAGGTGCGAGTATCAGAGGGGGTTGAGTTCTTAGTGCTCTCCCCTTGCCTTACGCCCGAGCTCGCTGTATAAGCGGCTTGAGCCGCGAGCAGTAATCATTTAGAGCATTGATAGTGGTAAAAAACCTCTCCTGCATCGTGCTAAGTCCCAAAACGCAGCACTTGGAACTTAGCAATCAGTCTTCAGCACATCTTGCGAGGAAAAATGAATGTTTAACATTCCTTTTCTGCGTTAACTACCTGCAAATAATAAAAAACTCAAAATGGTTCCGATGATCTCCGTGTTGGTTTTCGTATATTGGGCACGGGGTTGTATGAAAAACACACAAAATAAGACATTTTGTTGTAATTTAGCAACATTTTCCCATGTAAGTGCCAGTTTCGATTAAAAAAGTGTTGTACTTTTGCCTAGAACTGCTATAAATACCGTCGTCGACAAGACAGTAAAAATTAAAACTAAATCATTAATAAATATGGAGAGCGCTCTCTCATGAAGAAAAAATTATTAGCAGTAGCAGTAAGTGCTGCCCTGGTTGCTCCAGTAGCGGCCATGGCGGGTGATGTAACCGTATACGGTGCAGCGCAGGTTGAAGTTGCTAGTTATTCCGAAGACACCGCTGGCAGCGGCAAAGATGGCGTGTCGGTTGAAGATAATTCTCGTGGTCGTGTGGGTGTGAAAGCCTCTGAAGATCTGGGTATGGGTTTAAAGGCATTTGCTCAATTTGAATTCAAGGCAGATACTACCGATAACATTACTGATTCGAATTCGGACGGGAAGGGTAAAGCTTCTTTGACATCTCGTGTTTCCCAGGTTGGTTTGAAGGGTGGCTTCGGTACTGTCGCTTTGGGTAACCTAAAGTCTCCCTATAAATACACCGGTGGCGTGAAATATGACCCATTTGTCGCAACTTCCTTGCAAGCTCGTGGCAACGGCGGGATGACTGGAGGTTCTCTAGGTCATAACAGCTTTATGTCAGATATGGTTTCCTATGCAACTCCTAAAGGCCCATTTACGGCTGCTGTCATTTACGGCCCTTCTGAAGATGACGGCAAGTGGGCAGGCAGCTTGAAATACAGCGCGGGTGGAATGGAAGGTTTTGTTGCCGCTATCGATAACGGTGACAACTCTGATTACACAGCGACCAAATTTGGTGGTGCTTTTAAGTCTGGCATGCACAAGGTCGTCGCACAGTATGAGTTGACCGACAATGGATCAACTGAACCTACTGTTTTGTTCGTGGGTTACCAGGCTAAAGTGGGCAAAAATGTCTTCGCCGTTCAGTATGGCGACACCGATCCTGATTCATCAGCTGACAATACTACATATGTAGGTTTGGGCGTGATTCATAAAATGTCCAAATTGACGCGTGCATTTGCAGGTTGGCGTGATACCAGCGATGTTGAAAGTGTTATTTCCGTTGGTTTGCGTAAAGACTTCAAATAAAACCTTTATCTGAAAGAGTTTTACAGAAGTTAAGAAAACGGGGCCTTCGGGCCCCGTTTTTTTGTGCGCGATTATTGTTGGCGATTTGTTGCGGTTGAGTATATGGCGTGCCTATATTTCCGAAATTGCTGTTTGTGCTGTGCCGTGGTGAGTAAGTATTGCTTATGTTGAGTGACTTTACGTTGGCTTTAGAGTAGACGACGTGCAGGATACTTTCAGACGGGCGAGGGAGTTAGTGTTTAGCCTCCAAATACCTTGTCCGTCAACTGTAAGTTGATGATGGTTTTGTGGTTTTAGTTATGTTGGAAGTTTATAGATAGCCGGGCAGGGAAGGTAATAGTAAGTCTTTGATGCGTGCACAAAGTATTGCCCACTTTTTATTGTTAGGTATTAATTGGTTGGTCTTTTGATATGATAAATACTGTAATCACTGAGTGGGGTAAGGTGGAAGTTGTTAAGATGTTTTATCTTGGTGCAGTTTAAAATGATTAAGTATGCGCGCATAGTTTTAAGGACGGCATTGAATGCTGTCTAGGTGTTTGACGTAAAGGTCATTTATCGAGCACAAGTTAACATATATTAATAGATGGTTGTGACTACGTACTTTAAATTAGGTTATGTTTGCAAATAGGTGTTAGTTTTTTTATACTCAAGAAGGTTGTAAAAACCAATAATTATTCTTAAAAACGGAAATGGAGTTACAGGATGTCTAATAATAAAGGTATGTTTCTATTGTCTATGGCTGCGGGGTTGGCAGGTTTGTCAATGGTTGCCTCCGCCGAGACGGTATTCGAAGAAGTAAGTGTGACGTATGACGGCGCAGCGCAAGACCCCGTTAATTCAGCAGCGGTTGACTTGTATGGGAATATGTATATCACTGGAACAAACTCCGGCTCTTATTTCACTGCGAAATATAATAGCTATGGGAGTGAGGTATGGCTGCGCTTTCATGATACAGGGACGAGTTCATGGTTTGGTAAGTTCGATACAATGATTGTTGATCGGGACAGTAATGTTTATGTCGCACTGTCCGAGAGTTATAATTTCGGCAGAATTCTGAAATACGATGCTGATGGTAATGAAACAGTTTTGGTGGCTGGTGGCGGAACGCCTTATAACCACGACCATAAAATTGGTCTCGAGTTGGATAGCGCTCAAGATAACTTATTTTTGCGTGCATCAAACACAATTTCAAAAGTAAGTTTTAATGGGGGGGCTGGCTGGTCTCAACTGTTGCATAACTCAAATACATGGGTGCGTGATATCGCCATTGATGATTCTGGGAATGTATATGCCGTTGGGCGATCTCAATATTTATCGGGTAACGGTACAACAGATGTTATCGTTAAAAAGTTCGATAGCAATGGTAATGAGCTTTGGGTGCAACACTGGTTTGAAACAGGTACACAAGCTGAAGATGCATTTGGTATTGAGCTAGATTCGACTGGCAATGCGTATATCCTCGTACAAGCGAACAATTACAATAGCGCTTGTTCGGGCTGTACAACATCGTCTGTTGTGAGTTTTGATTCAAATGGCCTTGAGTTGGGTAGTGTTGCATTGAATGGTACTGACGGTTACTTGGCAGGTGCCCTCAAGGTCGTAAATGATAAAATTTACGTGACTATGCGGAGCAAATCTGGATTCATATTGACAACGCAAAAACTAAACTTGGATTTGTCACTGGTTTGGAGCACAGACTATTCGGGCGGCTATTCAGTACCTAAAGGTCTGGATGTTGATGGTCTGGGTAATGTTGTTGTTGGCTTTGAAGGACAATACAACATGGCTACTGTTAAATATGATATGAACGGTACAGAGCTCTGGACTCAAACTGGCGCTGGATCTAGGTCGGCATTCGTGAAGTTTGGGGTAACGGGAGAAGTTTACGCAGCAGGCTACAAGTTTGATGCCTTTATGTATCGTTATGGTGTTACTCAACTGATTTGTCAGTAAATCTGTTTGCTTTGTTAGATGAAACACCCGCTATCGCGGGTGTTTTTTGTTGGGTTAAGGTTATTTATTCATCAGTATGTAAAGGAGTAGGTGCTGGCTGACTGGCCTTGTCTGTGATTGATTGATGGGTGGTGATGTTAGATTGTTCGCGTTGAGTACTTGGCGTGAGTAATGGGTACGAATTATTATTGGTTTTTATTTGTGTTAGTTATGAAATACAAGAAACATTGGAGAGTTTGAATTAGAAATATATTTGATATTAGTGTTCTTACAAAGCCTGGTATATCTGTCGTGAATTTGAGTAAAATTATTGTGTGAAGGTCACAAACAGTAAGAAATTACTTGGGGCTCGTCTGGCGTGAGTAGGAGGAGGTAATACTTGCGCCTAGGGGGCAATTCCCGCAACATTGATGCAGGTTTTCCTGTGTTAATGCTATTTTGGTGATGATGTGCGAAATATGAAATTTTTAAGTCAATGGTATGCAAGTCCGGTGTTGTTGGTTCTGCTTACGATGGTGGTAATGACGGGGTGTGCGTCAAACACACCTGCCCCGCAGAAAGCTGGAAAAATTTATTGGCCAAAAGCACCCGCAACTCCTCGCTACGAGTACGTCACAACGTTGCGATCAGGAGCGGATATTCGTCCACTCAGTAGAGAGGATGTTTTTCGAAAGGCCCTTACAGGATTGGATGGTAAGAAAACCGTATTAGCGAAACCGTATGGCGTGGCGGCAAAGGACGGGATGGTTGTGGTAACTGATACGCTTTCCCGGGGTGGTTTCATATTTAATTTGCCGCGACAAAAACTGTACCCATTTGGGCGGGTCGGGAAAGAAGGTGTTCTTAGTAAGCCTATGGGCGTAGCCATAGGTTCTGATAGCCAGATATATGTGGCGGATGTCAGTGCAAAACGAGTGCAGGTATATGACGCATATGGTATGCATCTGCAAACTATTGGTAATGCGGGTGATTTTGATAGGCCTGTTGGTGTGAGCGTCTCCCCTGACGGGAATACTGTTTACATTGTCGATGCGGGCGGTATTGACAGTATTCGGCACCGCGTATTGATTTATGACAAAAATGGTGTGAAAAAAGGTGAATTTGGGCGAAGAGGTGAACAATTGGGTGAATTCAATTTGCCAACACAGGTGGCAGTCGCTCCAAATGGAACCGTCTTTGTGTTGGACGCCGGTAATTTTCGCGTGCAATCGTTTACGGCTAACGGAGAATTTCAACATGCCTGGGGTAAAGTTGGGCGAAATTTTGGTGAGTTTGCACGTCCTAAGAGTTTGGCAATCGATGCAAGCGGTAATGTTTACGTGACAGATGCTGCCTTTAGAAATATTCAGGTGTTTAATGCAAAAGGTCAGTTATTGCTCGCAATTGGTGGCGAAACTTCTGGTGATAAGCCGGGGGAGTACGCCTTGCCCGCAGGGGTGGCGATTGATGAATTAGGGCATGTCTATGTTGTTGATCAAGTGTACGCAAAAGTTGATGTATTAAAACTACTGACAGAGCAAGAAATGGAGAAGGTGGTTTCGGAGCGTTCAACCCAAAAATAAACATATTGAAAAGACATTTCATTATGTGAATTTCTGAGTATAATCTGCATTGTTGTTTAAAAGTGAGATTATGACTTGTTCATTAGTCAATCCTAGATAATGTGAACGGGTTCACAGTTTCGCGCAATTAATAATGATCATTTATCGTGCAGAATTCACCAATTAAGAGTTTTTGGTGATGGTAAGTAATTGTTATTGCAGTGTTTAATGAGAGTGCGTGGGGTGAGAATGTTGTCGCGCACGAAAAGGTCAACTTTGTGGCGAAGTCGTCATAAGTTTGACATTTAAGTGAGTCTCATGCTAAAAAGTCATCCCAATGAAGTAGTTATTTGGTAACCGGTATCTGAGTGTGCTGAGTCCGTAGGAGCAGCAGGAAGTTGAGTCAGTGAATCGGCGAATTTATATACAACTAGTGCACGAGTCCTATAGGGGGTTTCAAATGAAACATTTTGTAAAAGCGTCAGTAACAACAGCGGTTATTCTGGGGGCATCCCTGGCTGCTAGCAGTGCGTTTGCCGCACCTGCAGTATCAATAGCCGGATCAATAGCCAACACACGTCACAATATGGGTTCGACGGGTGGTGGTCCTAACTCGGCGGCACCTGGAGACACAGCTGAAATCTGTATTTTCTGCCATACACCACATGGTGGCGAAACAGTCGATGCTGCAGGTAACCAGGTTGCGGTTCCGTTATGGAATAAAATTCTGAGTACAGCAACATTCTCTACTTACGATCAGTTAGGTACATCAACATTAGATGCAGCAGTAGGCACGGTTGGTTCAGTGTCCTTGGCTTGTTTGACCTGTCATGATGGAACTCAAGCAATTGATAACATTGTTAATGCCCCAGGTTCTGGTGGTTATAACTCAACGGGTGGCGGCACAGGTGGTCTTGGTTGGACTTGGGCAACTGACGGCACATTGGATACCACTGGCCGATTCACAGGTTCAGTAGATACCGGTGGCAACAATATTTGGCAAATCGGTACAGATTTGACAAATGATCACCCTGTGAGCATGCAGTATGGTGGTGGTGGTTACTCAGCACTTAATCCAGATGGTAACCATTTTGGTACATTGACACCTACACGAGATCAGGATTTTGCCCCAGCCATTCAAATTGGTACAGGTGCTCGTTGGTATGTTGATAATGTCGCTATGGCAAATGAGGCTCCAACAGAGTCAATAGAGAATAGCTTTGATAAGTGGGACTTTAAATTATATACCCGCGATACTTCGCTAGAATCTTATGTACCAACTAATGGTGCGGCGTTTGCAAACCAGAATGAACCTTTTGTGGAATGTGGTTCATGCCATGATCCTCACTTCCAGACAACTACCTTCCTGCGTATGTCTGGTGTAACTGATTTAGTTACCAACATTACAACTGTTGGTGGAACCACTACACCGGGTATAAATCAATCAAACGTTGGTAGTCGTGTTTGTTTGACCTGCCATACCAAATAAACTGATTTTCTAGTTTATTGGTTGCTGGGTAAAGGGCTGGCAGCTTGGCGGAAACGCTTAGGCTGCCAGCTTTTTTTATGGGCGATAGAAAAATATAAATAGTTATTTTTTGGTACATTGATTAGAGGAAGAGATAGGTCGATGAGGAAAAGCTTAGCTGTAACGATACTTGTGAGTGCATTGCTATATATGGGCACTGTAAATTCTGCGCCATCCGAAAATGCAATGGCTGTTGTTAACGCTGAAAATACTGAAAACCAGGAGGGCGTTTCACCAAAAGCACTAGATTACATTGCGATAGTCAATGGAGAGCATGTGCCAATGGGAGCGTATGTTTCAGCATTGAAAAAAGGTTTGCAGAAGCGCTTCTATCACGGCAAAATTCCGGAAGAAGAGGGTAAAAAATTCCGAAAAGAAATTGCTGAAGAGATGGTTGAAAAGGCATTATTGGTACAAGAGGCCAAACGGCAAAAAATGTCACCCGATGAAGTTGCTGTTGATATTAGTGTAAAAGCATTTGATGCAAAATATAAAGAAAACCCAAAGTGGTCTGACGCTCGGGAGGCAGTGCTGCCGCAAATCCGAGTAAAATTGCAAAACGAGAGTTTGGCAATGGTTTTAGAAAGCAGTGTTCGTGATGTGAAGGAGCCAACAGTAAAAGAGCTTCAGACCTTCTATGAGAAAAATAAAGATCTGTTTACGACGCCAGCTAAGACACGCGTTTCGCTTATTTTGTTGCGAGTAGACCCTTCATCCACGTCAGAGGTGTGGACACGCGCCAGTGATGAGGCTGCATCTATAGTGAAGAAAATTAATGCTGGCGCAGCATTTTCAGAAATGGCTCGAATTCATTCAAGTGATAAATCATCACAGAATGGAGGGGACATGGGTTTTGTGCACACCGGTATGTTAGGAGAAAATGCACAAAAAGTAGTTGACATCATGGAGCCTGGTGATGTGTCTGCCCCGGTTGTATTGTTGGAGGGTGTCTCAATTTTTCGCCTGGAAGAGCGTTCAGTACCTAAGTTGAATGAATATGAAGTTGTAAAAGTGAGAGCTGGTAAGTTATATCTACGTGAAAAAGCAGAAGAAAAGTGGGCTGCTCTTATTGAGAAATTACACGCAAACGCTGTGATTGAATATAATGACGCTCCATGGCGTTGATGGCGGGGTTTGCGTCACTTGGCGGTCTAACATACACTCACTGTGACAAAAAAATTACTACGCTGGGCGTGTTCGCAATTGTTGGATAAGCTATTGTTGGCGTCGATAAGTTCTAGGGTTATCCTAGGCGGCCAGTATGTTTTTCTGTTGGACTTTAGCCGGTAACTGGAGGGGTTTGTGCGATAAGACAGGGCGAGTTGCCCATAGTGTTTTTTGTACGACTTTTATTACTATGCACTCATACCGTTCCCTTATTTTACGATACGTTCTCTCTATTGTATTGAGTTTATTTGTTGGTAATACTTTTGCAGCCTTTGGGGGCTTGGTACCCCTTAGTTATAGTGGTCAATTGGCCTATAATTATAGTTATGTGGAACAGGCTGGGAGTGAGAGCGAGTCTACAGGATTGCTATTGGGCATGGGAGCAGGGGGCTATATTTGGCACCCGTGGTTTGCCACTACCTCATTGGCTTTGAATGTGGGGTTGTCTAGTTCAGAGTCAAATTCGTCAAGTTCTGACTCTACAGTGGGGTCGGGGAACTTTTCGGTTAACATCTTTCCTAGTAGCCGCTTTCCCTTCTTTATGAGTTACTCCCGTACGGACAGCCGCTCTGAAATATTTCAAGATGTCACACAGCTATCAGGTAATACTAGTTTTCGTGTTTCGAGAATAACTTTCCGTCAAAAATATCGGCCAAGGTTATATAACCAGTTGTATAACGCCTGGTATAGCGCTACAGAATTTGATGGTGGCTCATTCGGCTCGAATAGCGCAGTGTTTGGTGTGGATTACGCGTTACGAATTTCAAGACAGGTTTTTAAAGTAGCGTTCACTTCTAGTGTGTCGAAGTCCAAAGCTGTAAGTGGCTCTGAAAGCAGTAAATTCTCCACTGATGTGCTATCGGCGAGTCATGTATACACCCCAAATTCCGTACTTGGTGTGAATAGTCTGATGACCTTTCTAAAGCTAGATCCGGGTGGCGACTCAGCGGTTTCTAATGATGCTCAGGCCTCTAGTTCATTTTATTGGCGGCCGGAGCATCGTCCCATAAGTGTGTCGGGTGGCGTCAGGCTTGCTGAGGCAAAAGTAGATGGCGGGAACTCAAGGGTAAGCAGGAGTTTTAATACAAATGTTGGGGTCGGTTATCGATTGACGCGGTCATTAAATCTGAATGCAAGTGCGTCATTGGGTACCTCGGATGGTGGGGGAGCGCAAACACTGTCTACATCGCAGGTAGCGAATATTTCATATACAGGTGGGCATGGGAGGTACGCTTCTTTCTCGTATTCCTGGCAGTGGGCGGCAGGTTTATCGAATTCTGCAACGAGGACAGAGACGTCTGGAGTAAGTTTATCGACCAGCCAACAAAGTTACAACGCGGGTATCGGCCATAATATCGGGTCATCCTGGAGGGTGGGTAGAGCGTCAAACATAAGTGCTAGTGTATCGCAGTCGGTAACAGGTAGTGAGAGTACGGAAATTGATGGTGTAACATCGTCTTTAACTCATGGCGCCAGTACAAGCTGGAATACTCGGGGGAGAAGAGGGTCAACTTATGTCAGTATGCGATTAAGTGATTCTCGCTCTTACAGTGAAGAAGAAACCGCCTATAACGATTTTGGTTTTAACGTTGTTAGTGATTACACGGTCAATAGAGTGAGCAGTTTTTCGGGAAGTATTAATTTTAGTGCGAGTCAAAACCAATTAGTCGATGATGCTGGAGAGGATGTAACAGATGGTTCGCGAATATTAAATGGTGGTTTATCGTACCGAAATAGTAGGCCATTTGGTATCTATAACCTACAGTTTTCTTCAAAATTGATAGGCAGCAAGCAAATTGATAGTGATGTGCCAACAACCGCAGTGCGGATTGAAAGTCTGTTTCGGTTCAGTCTCGGCTTGTTAGCCACAACATTAGGTGCTCGTATATCTGAGAGTGCTGGTGGGGTGGTAACAAAATCAATGAACTTTCAGGCTACCCGAAGTTTTTAATGTAAGGTAAGATGTGCGCTGCACGAGACATAACAATATTATACTCAGTGCGTGAATAAAGTTTATAAGTGAAATGACGGAGGGAGGCTCTATGTTCAAGTCAGCTTTGATTGGCTTGTTGAGTATGTTGGCTGTTCTGGTGTTGCCGCAAGCGGCCCAGGCGGAGTACGCCGACGTAGTAATCAACAACTATGCAGATGCGGCCGGTATGCGGCCTGCAGTTTTTCCACATTGGTATCACCGTATTCGTTTCCGTTGTAAGGTTTGTCATGCAGACCTTGGCTTTAAGTTTAAGGCTGGCGGTAACAAAATCACCATGGCGAAAATCATCGACGGCAAGTTTTGTGGTGCATGCCACAACGGTGAAATTTCATGGTCGGTCGAAAACTGTGGCATGTGTCACTCTGGGGTGCCGGGAACACCAACGCAGATTCACGGCAGTACCGTGCAGCGTTTAGTGGCTCCGACGTATAAATCTCTGGGAAAACCAGCTAAATAACTAACAAGAGGGAGGGGGAATAAAATGAAAATTACACGCTTCTTGTTGGTGACAATGGCGATGCTGATGTTCATTAGTCTTAATGTTCAGGCAGCTCAAATGCCGTTGAAGGAAGTTAAGTCTGCAAAAGGTAAAGTAAGTGGTGCTAATATTTTTAACCGCTTGCTGAAGAAAGACAAACAACGCAATGCACCGCCACCGGAAGATGGCATCCATGATGCTGCGAATGATGGTACACACGTTCTGCAGCCGCCATTGATTGCCTATGACGGGTTGCCGACGTCTGAGTTCGGAAACTATGTTGATTGGGTTAAGGCGTTGGACGATGGTTTGCTAAAGCCTCGTTATGATCGATTTGATCCGACGGTTGAGCCTTTAGTGATGGATCTGGATATTGTGCGCGAAGTGAAGGCCTCGATGCCAGATGTGGTATTTCCACATAAGCCACATACTAAATGGCTCCATTGTTCAAATTGTCATCCAAAAATCTTTATTCCACAGCGTAATGCCAATGTCATTACAATGTCGGCAATATTGTTGGGGCAAAAGTGCGGTGTGTGTCATGGCAAGGTGTCGTTTCCAATTACGACCAAATCATGCACAAAGTGCCATTCCAAGCCAAAACCAGCTGACTGGAAACCACCAAAGAGTGAAGCCAGTCTTAAAAATCCTTGGCGTTAGTCGCTATCGAACACAGGATTTGTTGGTAAGTTTGACTTTAGTTTGACTAAGTAAAACCAAATTGCGGTACAGATTAACGTCTGTGCCGCTTTTTGGTATCTTCTGTAGTACGATCTCCCCATTTTATATTTCGTTTATTGTTTAAAGTATTAAGCGCAACTGTACGATTAATCGTGTAGGTTAATTTCTTAATGAAGGTGCGATATGTCCAAGCTTTGCTCTAAATTTTTGCCGTTATCAGGCCTGATGGTTGTTTTAAATCTTGTTGCGTGTGGTGGTCAATCCGTTAAACCGGACAATGGCGACCCTGAAATGATGACTGAATCGATGTCTGAACCAGAGTTATCACAGAAAACCGCGACAGCTGATGCCATGATGGATGCTGAGTCTAAAAAGCCGGTGGAAACGCCCGAGGTCGAGGTGAGTCCGCGTAATAAAATTGAAAATTCTCAAATTGATGTAGAGCAAATTCCGGCTAAAGCCGATGCCGCTATGATGGATCACAGCGGTAATGCAATGCCCGAATCAATGACTGAAACGATTTCTGATTCAGTGATGTCTCCCGCGGCTGATAAGATGAAAATGGGGGGTACATCTACTTCAGGTATGTCTGATGACGCATCGTCCAAGATGAGTGCCACCACCTCTGATATGCCAGCTGTAGCTGCGTCATCAGGGCCGAATAACTTTGTGGTTACTGTAGCGGCAAAGCAGCCGGATCATCCCGCTTACGGGAAAGGCCACCCCATGGGGTTTCTTGTGAATGGTGTTTCCGGCAAAGAGCTCGTCGTGGAGCGTGGCCAGTCTTACCGTTTTGATATTTCAACAAACCCAAAACATGACGTTTATTTGTCTAAAAAGGCCATTGGCTGGGGTGGCGCACCGTATTCTACAGGAGTAGAAGGGGCTTACACGTACAAAGGAACAATGGTTTTCAAACCCGGTAAAGAGAGCCCCAATAAACTTTATTATGCTTGTCGCAACCACCCTTATATGGGGGCGGTCATCCACGTGGTAAATCCTGGTCAGAAAATTAAACTTACGCCCAGAGCCGCAAAAACTTCAGATAAATCGGCAAAAATAATTGCTCCTAAAGTCACAGTGACTGAATCCAAGGTCAAGCAAAAGCTGATGTTTGCTGAAATGATGGCGGGGGCACGGGGTGCCAAGCGCGTCATGGCCAGTAATAATGCTGAAGCCAGGAAGATGGTCACGACTGCAAAGGGCTTGGTGAGCGAAGCACGGAGTAAATCTCTTGTTGGCGCACTACCTGAGGCATTGGCGCTGGCGAATAAAGCGTTGAAAATGTTGAGTGCGGCTACTCGGCTCGTTCCTGGTGACGAAGAGCTGGCACAATTGGCTGAAAACTATTCAACCGTGTTGTCCGAAATAAAGGGTTATCAGAAATCCTATCAGGATAATGTTAAGGCCTTGAAAAAACAGGGAGCGCTGGGCGAGGACGTAACACTCGATGAAAAAAGTTTTTCCGGAGTACTCGCCAAGGCCGAAAAGCTGGCTGCCCAGAAAGATTACGTACGTGCCAATAAATTACTGCAGCAGGCACAAGCTACCATCACGGGTGCGTTACATAAAATGCTGGATTCAAAAACATTGGTTTATGATCTTAACTTTGAGACAGCAGCGGATGAATATGAGTATGAAGTGAAGCGTTTTGTTGGATATGAAGAGCTTATACCCATTGCCATTGAAGCAAAAAAACCAGCTGCTGGCGCTGTCAAACTGATGGAGAGTTTCTTGAATAAGGCGCGCAAACGTCGGGATGAAGCGCAATCTAAAGCTGATTCGGGCGATTATTCTACCGCCATTAGCATGATGTTGCAGGCAACTAAAACGGTTCGACGTGCGTTGCGTATGGTAGGAGTGACGCAGTAAAAAAGCGAGATATCTGTCATATGGCGTGACTGTGGTCGTGGTCGCGTAAATTAGGCATAATATGCGCCTGTGCTGGCTAGCAGATGCAGGTATAATCTAGCTTGCTGGATAACTTTACGATAGAAAATAGTTGTTACGTTGATGCATATTATAAAAGTGATGAAAATATTTGGGGTTTACTTCGGGGCGGTGACGCTGTTGGCAGGAATGCTGCTGGTGTCTTTTGGTGCGTTTGCCGAAGAAGGTGGCGGGCATTATCAACTGCATGGTGATGTTGTCCCAATTCAGGAAGACGGTATTCATGACCCTGAAAATGACGCAGTCAAAACCTTACAACCTCCCGCTGAGGCGATGAAGGACTTCCCGCGTGATGCTCGTGGCGTGATTAACTGGGTTGAGACCCTGGACAGTGGCCTCATAGCACCGCGAACGGGTTTATTAGGCAATGAAAAGATGCACTCTGTGGATTTTGATGTCATTTTCAAAAACACAGCTTCAATGCCCTATGTGCGGTTCCCACATTTGCCACATACAAAATGGCTGACCTGTAAAAACTGTCATCCCGCAATATTTTTACCTCAACGGGGAGGTAACTTTGTGACGATGGCAGCGATTATAGAGGGGGAGTTTTGTGGGGTGTGCCATGGGAAAGTTGCTTTTCCGCCGCTGCAATGTAATCGGTGTCATAGCGTAGCGCGTGAAAATGTTGGGCTTCGTTAGTCTGCGCCCGCTACGGTTATTCTCTTTCTTGGTGCTGGCGATTCCGCTGGTAGCTTGCAGTATTTCTGAGCTTGAGAAATTTGCTCTGGAGGGGGATGAGCTAGAGGCGGTATCTTTCTCAAGGGTGGATACGGGGTTTTCACAGAAGGTTGGTGCAAAACTACTTTCGACAGAATTGACCATCTACGGCGGTCGCCGATCTTACAAAGGTTTCTCTGGACAACTTGGGCGGTTGGTCATTGGCGGAGCTGAAGAAATTAAATTGCAGGAGCCTGTGGCTGTAGGTGGTGTTGATGGCCTTTTATATATTGTCGATGCGGGTCCAAATATTGTGTATAAATACGATTTGGTCACCAACGAAATAGAACCCGTTGAAGATATTGCCAACCACTTTAAAGGGAAACCCGGTAATATTTTTGTTGCTAAGGATCGCTCATTCTATATTGTCGATTCCGTTGGACGACAAGTATTGCACTTCAGTGAGCATGGTGAATTACGCACTAGATTCCAGGATTTGGCAAACCTCTCAAGACCACTGGACGTGCTGGTCAATGAAGAAACGGGCGATGTGTTAGTTGCTGATGGCTCCTTTAGTCATATCGTGGTGTTTAATAGCATTGGTAAAGCGGTAAGTCTGGTTGGTAAACGTGGAACGGGGCCAGGACGATTCCGCGCAATAACGTTTATGACAAAAGGGCCTGATGGTTTGTATATTCTAGATCGTCTGGAATTACCCGTTCAGGTTATTGATTGGCAAGGGAATTATAATTATTCCTTTGGTGAATCTGAGTTACTATTTCCCAATGCTATCGCTGTCGACAAAGACCAGAGAGCTTATATCAGCGACAGATCAACTAATACGATTCAAGTGTACCAAGATGGGCAGTTGATAATGACTTTTGGTGGTGGTGGGTCTGCTCCAGGTAGATTTCGATTGGTGTCGGGCCTATGGATCAATGGGAGCTTGCTCTACGTCGCAGACAGCCTGAACCGGCGAGTTCAAGTTTTACGTATTAATCCTTCGGCACCTATTGAGGTATCTCCAGAGGGTTAATTCCCTGTATCGCCTCCCCCCAATGAAAAGCTTCACTGAGACAAAATATATTTTGAAAAAAAGACTTTTGATCTATGGATTGCTCGTCATCGTGTTGTTCGCAATGGGGTGTAGTGAAACACGTCATTTGATGCGCTATGACATGCCTGAGCAAGATTTAATTTGGCCTGTACTACCGGATAAACCGCGTTATCAGCTTGTGGGATACCTTACCGGGGAAGATAACTTTCAAGAAGTGGAAGGCAGCGGTCCTGGAGCTTCCATCGGGCGATTTTTTAAGGCCCTCGTCGGACTTGGCAGCGAAAATGAGCGAGTACGCACACTCTTGCGCCCTCAAAGTGGTACTGTTGATGATCAAGGGCGTGTGATAGTAACGGACGCGGGACGACAGTCAGTCTTCGTATTTGATGAAAAACAAGGAAAAATGTCCATCTGGACCGGGGCAACCGAAGAATTCAATTTTGTCTCGCCTGTGGGTATCGATATTGCTAAAAATGGCGATGTTTTAGTCGCTGATGCTGAGTTACGGCGTGTTATTCGTCTTGATTCACAAGGCAACCCTAAGTCTGAATTTGGCTTTGATGACCTGGAGCGCCCAACTGGCTTGGCCATAGACAAGATAAGTGGGCGCATTTTTGTTTCAGATACCGGAGAGAATAACCTTAAGGTATATGATGATAATGGGACGTTGATTCAGGTGATTGGCCAGGTCGGTATTAAAAAGGGTGAATTTAATGCACCGACCCATATTAGCTTTAAAAATGGAAAATTGTATGTAACAGATACTTTTAATGCGCGCATTCAAGTCTTTGATTCAAAAGGTATTTTTTTACAATCTATAGGCTCTCGCGGCCTCTACATGGGCAATTTGGTACGCCCTAAAGGGGTGGCTGCTGATAGTCAGGGCAATGTCTACATCATTGAATCTTTTCACGATTATTTGTTAGTATATGATCAAGATAGGCGATTTTTGATGCCTATTGGCGGTACCGGTAGCGGTGCAGGGCAGTTTTATTTACCTGCAGGTGCATGGTCAGATCAAGAGGATCGCATCTATGTTGCCGACATGTACAATCGGCGAGTGGCCATTTTTCAATATCTTCAAGGAAGTGGGCGTAAAGGCTCGGGGTTAACCAGATTGCAAGAGGCAAATACCCCAATAGAAGCCAGTGCCCAGACTGACGTAAAATAAGCAGAGAATACTGCTAACGTCGGATGGCTGGCACATGGGTAGTTGGGAGTTATTGGGAGTTAGGAGTGGCAATGCAATATAGGGGCTTTATGACGGCGAGTGCCTCGGCACTTGTATTAATGGTTGTGTGCGTGGCGTCGGTGTCGGCTGCGCGTATCGCGGATATTCGTAATACCAAACATAATTTTTCCTCAGTCGTGACGCCCAACCTTTTGGGTAACGGTGATACTCGTACTGTCAGCTCTCAAGGCGAAGGTGAAATCTGTGTATTTTGCCATACCCCGCATGGTGCTAATCAACAAAGTGATGGTCCGCTTTGGAACCGTGAACTATCGACCAGCACTTATACGACCTATGATTCAGGCTCGATAGATTCCTCCATTGTGCAACCCAATGGCATTTCAAAGTTATGTCTCTCCTGTCACGACGGCAGTATTGCCATTGGTAGTGTTCGCAACCGTAGTGGTAGCGGTGGCTTTCAAGCGGGTGATATAGCCATGAATGGGACAGGCGCCGGTGGCGTAATGGCCCCCGGTGAAGGCGTTAGTACCGGTTATACCCGATTCCTTGGCAATGACCTCAGTAATGATCACCCCATATCGTTTACCTATGATCAGGCTTTGTTCACAGCCGATGGTGAGATGCGTGATCCAACGCAAAACCCTATTCGTGTACGTGGTTTGAATCCACGGCCTCAGCTAGAGGATATTCACCTTCAACCAGCGGTGAAAAACGCCCCTACTTCTGATAATGGTCAAGTGCAATGCGTTAGCTGTCATGACCCCCACATTCGGGACACCACAAACGAAAACATCAAATTTTTGCGCCTAAACCGTTTGCAAAAAACAGCCCCGGATGGCTCAAACACCTTCTTGCCGGCATCGGACATCATTTGTCTGGCTTGCCATACCAAGGCGGGTTGGGAAAATTCCGCTCATGCACAACCTAATGTAGCCAATGAAACATATACGACAGCCGCAGCGAATGTGCGTGAGTTTGCTGTAGGTACTGCCGTGTGGCAAACCGCTTGTTTAGCTTGCCACGACACCCATACGGTACAAGGCTCGCGCCGCCTATTGCGTGGCGGTGTCGATGGCAGCAGTCTGACGTCTTCCAGCGGTTATTCCATCAAGGCTGGCGATGGTGATTTTGCAGTAGAAGAGACCTGTTTTGCGTGTCATTCCAAAGATGGGGGTACGCTTAATTCCCAATCAACGACCTTTTTTGAAGTACCAGACATTAAAACCGATTTTAATATGCCCATTCACATGCCGATTCGCAGCTCGGAACAGGCAGCGGGCCGAGAAGTGCATGACATTGGTTCTGGCTCTGACGGTGTGGAAGGCACTCAGCGCGGCAAAGACTTTATTGAATCACAGGCTAATCTGGGTAAGATTAGCGCAGGGGGTTCGCTCAATAATCGCCACGTAGAATGTACGGACTGCCATAATCCTCACCGGGTGACTAAACGGCGGCAGTTTAATCAGGACAATGGTGGTGGTGTGATGGACCCGGCGGGTACTCATAACCATGACAATGCCAGCCCGCACACCAATATAGCTTCGGGTGTACTTCGTGGGATTTGGGGGGTGGAGCCGGTCTACACCAGCAATAGTTTTTATGTTGAGCCCGCCAACTTTGATTTGAAACGAGGTGATCCCGGTACCAGTACAGCGACCAACGTCACTCAGCCCTATGTCACTCGTGAATACCAAATATGTCTGAAATGCCATTCCAATTACGGTTACGACCAACCACCAATGCTGGGTGCCAGCCCTGTGACCACACAGCCCGGTGTTAATGGCATGTTTCAATACACCAATCAGGCGCGGGAATATAACTCGCCTTCCTCGCATGCTGGCGAGCCACGAAGCGTGGGTACTGATGGTGGTGCCGGTAATAACAGCGGCTTTACCTGGAACACCAATAATCACCGTGGTTGGCATCCGGTTCGGGAAGCGACAGGGCGTACCCCGGGTGCGCGTGCTACGAATCAAAACAACTGGACCAGCCCCTTTAACAATGC
>NVUB02000068.1 GCA_002401775.2 Ectothiorhodospiraceae bacterium | reverse complement strand
GCCAATAAACATCAATGTGATATTCATGCCTATGTGTTGATGACAAACCACGTACATTTGTTACTGACTCCTCATACTGAAGACGGTATCGGGAAAATGATGCAAACGCTTGGTCGTTACTATGTGCAGTACTTCAATAACTGTTACGAACGTACAGGCACCTTATGGGAAGGGCGTTACAAGGCTACGCTGATTGATACGGAGCAGTATTTTCTTATTTGTATGCGGTATATCGAACTTAATCCTGTCAGAGCAAAGAATATGGTAAACCATCCTTCAAAATACCGATGGTCAAGTTATTCGTTTAATGCCCATGGTCAGTTTGATGGACTGGTCACCCCTCACCGAGAGTATAAAAGACTCGGTAAAGATGGCATGGAACGCCAATCAGAATATCGACAATTATTCCACGCTCAGATAGCTGAAATTACATTGGTGGCTATTCGTGAGGCTACTAATAAAGCCTGGGTGTTGGGTAGTGAACGATTCAAAAAAAGGATTGAAAAGAAGTTGGGCCGGCCAGCTTCTTCGGAGGGGCAGGGAGGAGATCGGAAATCCGAGGATTACAAGAATGGGGCAAAGGATCATCGAACCTGACCCTTTGAACACTTTGAACACATATGTAAATTTTGTCTATATAATCAATATGTTAGGTTTATTTTGGCGGATTTCGTCAGAATGCCAGCCTATCACTTAAATAGTAGCAAAAATGAGGCGTGTGCTATACTACATCAATAGTATGATTTTTTCATACCTCTCTGGAGACTTTTTTATGAGTACTACACGAAAGACGATCACCGTTACCGATCAACAGGATAGCTGGATCAAGGCGCAAATTGCGGCGGGCGCGTTTACGAACGATAGCGAATATATCCGTGATTTAATCCGTCGTGATCAAGCGGACAAAGAAGAGCTTGCAGTAATCCGCGCCGCGTTGATCGAAGGCGAGGAAAGCAGAACGAGCGATCGGACGCCGGACGATATTATCAACGCCGTAATTGCGAGACGGCGTAAAAATGGGATGTTATGAATTATCCAAGGTCGCAGACCAAGATTTTGAAGATATCTTTGATTTTGGAATTGACAGATTCGGCCTCACCCAAGCATTGGATTATCAAAATGGCATGAGCCAACGTTTTGGAGAACTGGTAGAACAGCCTAAGCTTTACCCCGCCGTTGATCATATCCGCAAAGGCTACCGTCGCAGTGTTTACCATTCACATTCGATTTATTACCGGATAGAGCCGGAGCGCGTCTTTATTGTGCGTATCTTAGGGCAGCAAGACGCAGCAAAGGTACTAATTTCCCCTTAAACAGCAGTTAGGTTGTTTTTGCCCATTCGAAAGCCACAGCTTAGACGAGGGATACTTACTTTCCCAGCGAGCAGATAAATTTCAAAAGGCAAATCACATTGGCGTGATTACCCCATTTTGTTTTGCCCGGACAACCCCAGAAAATTATTCAACGAGGCAATGATCGCCAAAACAAATTTCGAACGGATGTTGGACCGGCCAGCTTCTTCGGAGGGGCAAGGAGGCGATCGGAAATCAGAGGATTACCAGAATGGGGTTAAATATCAGCGAGTCTGACCCCTTGATCAGACCCCTTGATCACTGCGAGTCTGACCCCTTGATCACTTGATCACATGGGTGATGAGATAACCATTGAGCGTCGCTATTTTATTTCGAGTTTTGACAACGATGCTCAGCAATTTGGAAATGCGGTCAGAAAACATTGGGGAATTGAGAATAACCTACATTGGGTACTGGATGTTGCGTTTAGAGAAGATGAGAGTCGCGTGAGAAAAGATTACACACCAGAAAATATGGCAATGCTACGCTATATTTGCATTGAACCTACTTAAACAAGAGACAACACTAAAACGCGGGATAAAAACAAAACGGCTAAAATAGGGTTGGGACGAAGATTATTTATTCAAGGTTTTAGGAATTGCAAGCTAATTTATGTGCGATTGCCCTGGGATACTCGCCCCCTTTCCTTCACACAAACAACGGGACGGGCTTGTTCAACTAAATGATAAGTCGTGGCTTATCCTTTTTTGTTATTTTTTTCATGATGCATTAATTAAGTTCATTGATGAATTTTTCAACTACGTTGGCTGTTTTTTTAGGAATTTCTAATAGTGAGACATGTCCTGCATCTTCAAAAATAACCAGCTTACTTCCTCTAATTTTTTTGTGAAATAGTTGTGCATTATCTACGTGTAGTATCCTGTCTTTTTTACCCTAAATTATTATTGTTGGCGGAGCAATGTTCTTAACAATTTCACTTAAATCAGAGTCTTGAATCATTTGAGCATATACAAATTTTTCAATATCTGTCCTCTCACATTTCCTAGAAACCAAAAAGTCTATAAAAAAACTTGGTATATAAGGTGGGTTGTGCATTCCTAAGTATATAAGGTTTTCATATGCTTCTTCTGTGCACACATTTAGCATTGGATTTGAGCCAGATTCTTCTATCATCAAATCAAATTCACTTTTCGTTTTCTTTAGACCTAATGCATCTATAAGCGATAAAGACTTAACTTTTTCTGGATTTGAATTCGTATAAATTATCGCAACCGCGCCTCCCATCGAGTTACCTATAAGATGTGCTTTATTGACACCTATAGATTTCAAAAAAATTGACAACATCTTTGCTTGGTGTGAAATTGAGTAGTTCAAACTTTTATTTGATACGCTTCCTCCGTGTCCAGGTAAATCTGGAACAACAATGTGCCGCGCCCCGTCCAACTCAGCACTAAATCTATTCCAAACATCTTTGTCCCCACCAAACCCGTGAAGTAAAACAATAGTGGTATCACTTTTGACGTTGTTATCAAGATAAGCTATTTCACCAAAATCTAGCACTATTGATTTAAGATCCAGATCCGCACGACTTCTTTCATAATCAATTGCCATGGTAAACAACTTGTTTGTACTACATCCCACCAGACTTAGGACGCCAATAAACACTATTATTTGTTTCAGAAATTTAGACATTTTGCTGCCCACCAAAGTAAATCAACCCACTCATTAGAAAGCAAAATATCCACTGACCAAGGACTATAATTTGCTTGTTGTTGGTTCTTGAAAAAACAACTGTGCCAAGCCATATAACACCACAAAATAAAAAATAAATACTTAGTAGCAATAAAATTTCTGTTTTTGCCTTTATTATCTCAGTAGTTGCTAATAATAGAAGTAAAACCCCAGAGAGAAACAAATCAACACTTACCCAATGCCAACCACTTCTTACTTGCACCCATGTTTCCCTACTTTTGTCGGGGCAACTTTCGGTTGGTTTTAGTGCTTTGTATTCTTTATCACCTACGAATGCGTGGGCGAAGAAAGCAACTAATGATAAGACTCCTGCGATGAGAATAAGAATATTCATACTTTTCCTTCTATTAATTCGTTGCCAAACATTTCAACAATTATTTTTGTTCATCCTAGCCACACCAAGATAGCAACACATAGCAACCCAGCCCAACCGGGATGCTTACCTTTGGTAGCTATTAACACCATCAAAGAAGCGATAAACATAGAAAACAGTATTGCATTTTCTACAAATACTTCAGCGGCGGGTTGAGGAGATGGAAGAGATAGCCACAATAAAATCGCGCCAAAACCCCATCCGAAAATAGTTACAATATGCCAACTTACCCACAGAATTATCACATGCCTCTCTTTGAGAATAGTGCCTCCATCTATCGGAATAAAAATATCCTTACGCATATGGCGAAAAATGAGTATTTCACCCAAGGCAGAGTGAACAATTCCCACGACGATTGCTAGGCAGCCTGCTATAGCGAAATATATATTCATAAATTACCTCATGAATATTTGGTTTTGAATATGGTCTTCGTGAAACATAATCGGGATTAGGGTGGTGCCTCACGACACCTTTCCTCCCACACCACCTAGCATACGAATCACGTACCAAGGCGGTTCATTACCCTGTCAGTTGTTATCATGCTACCAAGGTCGGTAGCCCCAAGTCTCTAAAGTATCTGTTTGTCAGTGCATACTCAACAACCACCAGCTAAAGCTAGTGGTTTAGTATTACGGACTAAAGTCCGGATACGGGTCAAAGACCCGTCTAATCCTCCGTTCTAAAATTGTCTTCCCCTTTGGGTTCAAAGTGATGCTCCAACTCTTTGATCATCTCTTCTGTCAATTCTCCTGAAGTGACACAAAAGTACCCTCATTGCCCAAAAGTGTCTTCCCTAATAACGTCGCGTTAACTCAGGAAATTGCTCAAACAGCTTACTCGAACTTCGCCCCTTTACCCTTCGCATTATCTCACTGGGTGCCATATTCGGCGGTGCTGACACCAACCGATGAACATGACCCTTACTCACTACACCTTTCAAAACCTCAATCTCAAAGGCCTGGCAAGTCTGACGTATCAGTTTTCGTACCTCTAAACCCACATCTCCCTTCAAAACCGAATATCTATATTTTATGACAAACACAAAATGATACGGGATCTTAAAAATGGTATGACTTCCATAACGATATTCCATGGCAGCGCACCTCTACTATGTGACTGCTAAAAGTATCGCAGATAAATCTGACCGCCTAAAGGCGATGGTTTTAACCTTATAAGGAGACTAATTAATGGGTGAGATGTTGATACTCATATTACCTTTTGCTTATAAAACCTTTGGAAGCTTTATATTTCAACAGATTTGCTGGGTATTTAGCATTTTTTTTCACTCACCAGACCGTAGAAGAGCCAAATCAAAGTCTGACCCTTTGATTTTCAGGATTTGCAGGTGTGGCTTCAGCCTCGGTGCCTGTCCCTGTCCCTGTCCGCTGTAACGGATAATGACCTGTCGCGGCTAAAGCCACTCCTACGGGAATACGTTGTTAAAGAGAAGCTCACCCTACCGTAGATGTGCGTAAAAAATGTAGGTCAGGTTGCGAAGCTACCTGACAATATGCCGCAAGGCATCACTGGCACAGAATTACCTCTCGCAGTTCCAACTTATGGAAAGTTGAGCGTGGCCATGAAGCCGGGTAGGGTGTACCCTCTGGGGCATAAAGGCATGTTTTATGTGTCCACGCAGATTAACTGTTTATAGATCTCTGATATTTATGATTCTTTAAACGAGCAATAATTTACTATAACCGGTAAGCATAACCTGTAGTTGTACATATGGTCGGTCGAAGTACAACTTCGGGTAGCTTATCGGATGTCCACTCAAAGGCCCGACAGGTGGCGTCATCCGGGCCTTTATGTTTATTGTTTATTATTGACTGAAGATTCTGTAGTAAACACCAAACACACCTCCGTCACCCGCATTTTAGTAATGATGTTGATCTCATACCCCGCCTGTTGCAGGCATTGCCCCAGAATCACATGTGTCGTTATCTTTCGAATTTTATTTGCAACTACTATTTGCAACTACTAAATGGTTCACTAAATATCTGCATAAACCAATTGATGTCAACTTTTTTATTAATGTCATTCTTCCATACCTTGTATCCAGTGAATATGGTTAATACTACTTAATGAGTATTCCGGGAGCCGGTTTTCGCCTGGCTGTCGGTAAGAGTGAGTCGTTATTGTTTGTTTATCAGTGAAAATTATTTGTTAATAAGAAATAATTGTTTCAGCGATAATCACTTTTTATTGAACTAAAGTTATTGGTAGTCCTGCGAATATTTTTCTCAAGAGGATACTGCGGATGTCAAATCAGGCATGTGGAATGATGGCCGACGTTTTTCAACAAAGCGTGGAATATCCTTTCTCGACGCTACACTTTGGTAACGACGCTGATCGTCAGTTTCAGGCCATTGTCGCGATACACAGCACTGCGTTAGGCCCGGCGCTCGGTGGTTGTCGGCTTGTTCGCTATACGTCGACTAATGCAGCTTTAACGGACGTGTTGCGATTGGCGAAGGGTATGACGTATAAAGCCGCATTTCATCACCTCCCGTTTGGGGGTGGTAAGGCTGTTATTATTGCGCCGGAAAAGATACGTGATCGGCGTGATTTGATGAATGCTTATGGAGATTTTATCGACAGCCTTGGCGGTATGTTTATAACGGCAGTGGATAGTGGAACCGGGCCAGATGATATGGATATTGTGGCGAAAAGAACCAAGCATGTTGTCTGTGCATCGAAGCAGTTTTCGGGTACAGGTGATCCTTCCCCTCATACAGCCAAAGGGGTTTTGAGGGGCATTCAGGCAGCATCAAAATATCTGTTTAAGAGTGACCAGATGGAAGGAATTCATGTGCTCATTCAGGGTGTTGGTCATGTGGGTATTCAATTGGTGAGCCTGCTTAAGACGCTGGGTGCCAAGGTGTCGGTAAGTGATGTCAATCAGCAATCCATAAAAACCTGTCAAGATCGGTTTGAAGTATCCGTGGTTGAACCAGAGGAAGTCTATTCTACCCCTTGCGATGTATTTTCACCTTGTGCGTTAGGACAAATTATTAATGCCAGTACCGCTAAACAGTTGAAAGCAAAAATTGTTGCAGGTTCTGCGAATAACCAATTACTCGATGGTTCATATGGAGAATTACTCCGAAAGCTTGGCATTTTGTATGCACCAGATTACGTTATAAATTCTGGCGGTCTATTACAAATTGCCTATCGGAACGATCAGCAGCTAATGGCACGTGAAATCGATAGGTTATATGAGCGGCTGATCACAATTTTTGAGCAGTCTTCCCGACAAGGTGTATCAACAAATGTTATTGCAAACCAAATGGCCGAAGATTTTTTGCGAGAGAGTAAACTCAAACATCCATTGCCTGCCGTACATGCATAGTAAAAAATCGTAAAGTATTATTCTTATCTGTTGTAACAGAATAGAAATATTCTGATTGATGAACAGGAGTAAACGCATGATTAATTCCAATAGCGCGAATATTCCCTATTACCAATACCTTGATCATCAAGGGCATCTTCGGTTGCCTTTGGAAGACCTTTCCACCAATACCGATAATCTAATCGATTTCTATCGAGTGATGTTGTTGACACGAACTTTTGACCTAAAAGCGATTAATTTACAACGTACCGGTAAATTAGGCACATATGCATCTTCATTAGGACAGGAAGCCATTGGTGCCGCGTTGGGTGCCGCAATGTCGGAAGACGATGTTCTGGCGCCGACATACCGTGATTATGCTGCACAATTATCCCGCGGGATTAAGGTGAGTGAGTTGTTGCTCTATTGGGGGGGCGATGAGCGTGGCATGGACTATCAGTATGTGCGGCAGGATTTACCTATTTGTGTTCCGATTGCGAGCCAGACCTGTCATGCCGTAGGCGTAGCTTATGCCATGAAAATACGAAAACAAAAAAGGGTTGCGGTTTGTATAATTGGTGATGGTGCAACGTCAAAAGGCGATTTCTATGAGGCGATGAATGCTGCGGGTGTGTGGCAGTTACCCTTGGTATTTATTATCGCCAATAATCAATGGGCTATTTCCCTTCCGCGAGAAAAACAAACCAACACTCGAACGTTGGCTCAGAAGGCTGCTTCGGCGGGTATACCTTCTGAACAATTTGATGGAAATGATGTTATTGCCTGTTATGAACGAATTAGCATTGCTTTAAAGCAAGCCCGAAAGGGTGAAGGTGCCTGTTTATTAGAGGCATTAACCTATCGACTGTCAGACCATACAACGGCGGATGATGCTGGACGTTATCGACCTCCAGAAGCCCTGAAAGAACAATGGCAATATGACCCGATAGTAAGGCTTAAGACATATTTTCTTGAGCATGGTTTGCTCAATGAGCAAGAACTGAATGCGATAGACGTGAGTTGTGGTGATATTGTTAGCCAGCAAGTGGACGAATACTTGAATACTGCTGCCCAAACACCGGAATCCATGTTTGATTACCTTTATGAAAATTTGCCAGAGTCTTTACAAACTCAACGAGAAGAGGTCAAGCAAAAAGGTTTGGAAAACGGCTAGTTTTTCTTGGTAAATAGGTACGTGCTTAATACATTGATTAATGTTACTTGGATAATGCTACTTGGTAATACTACAGGGTTAATACTACAGGGTTAATACTACATGACTCTCCTAAAGACGACTGAAATGAACATGGTCGAAGTAAACCTGGTTGAAGCGGTTAACCGGGCGCTTTCGTGGGAGCTTGAACATGACCATGAGGTATTGCTTTTGGGCGAAGACATTGGTGTAAACGGTGGTGTTTTTCGCGCCACAGATGGGTTACAAAGCCGTTATGGTAGTGAACGTGTTATCGATACACCTTTAGCTGAAACCTTAATAGCCGGTATGAGTATTGGTTTGGCTGTGCAAGGACTGAAACCGGTTGCCGAAATTCAGTTTATGGGTTTTATATATTCGGCCCTGGAAAATATACTCAATCATGCCAGCCGTATGCGAAACAGAACCCGGGGGCGTTTGACATGCCCCATGGTTTTGCGCGCGCCTTATGGCGGTGGTATTCATGCCCCTGAGCATCATTCAGAAAGCACTGAGGCGATATTTGCTCATATACCGGGGCTAAGAGTGGTTATTCCATCATCCCCAGGCCGTGCGTATGGTTTGTTATTAGCGGCTATTAGAGACCCTGACCCCGTCGTTTTTCTGGAACCCAAGCGTATATATCGTTTACAAAAAGAACGTCTGAACGATAAAGGTGAAGCATTGCCGCTGGATGTATGTTTTACGCTGAGGGATGGCGAAGATATTACGCTAGTGAGCTGGGGAGCCATGTTGGTAGAAACCCTCCAGGCTGCGGAAGAATTAGCGCATCTCGGTGTGGCTGCCGAAGTGATTGATGTCGCGTCGATAAAACCCCTGGATATGAAAACCATTTTGACATCGGTCGAAAAAACGGGACGTTGCATCATCATACATGAGGCAGCACGGACGGGGGGGGTGGGTGCCGAAATATCGGCGCAGTTGGCAGAGTACGCACTGACCAGTTTATTAGCACCAGTACAACGAGTAACAGGGTATGACACCGTAATGCCACTGTATCGATTGGAAAATTATTATATGCCTACAGTTAAGCAAATTGTCACCGCCGCAACAAAGGCATTGGAGTACGCATGAGTTACTTTACATTGCCAGATCTTGGTGAAGGGCTGCTGGAGGTAGAAATAGCAGAGTGGTTCATCAAGGAGGGAGACACCGTTAATGTGGATCAGGTTATTGTTGCCGTCGAAACCGCCAAGGCTCTTGTCGATATTCCCAGCCCCGAGGCGGGCGTGGTCAGTCGGTTATACGGGGACGTAGGGGATATTATTCATACGGGAGATCCCCTGCTTGAATTTGCTACGGAGAATGAAGCGGTTACTGGCACTGTTATTGGAACTACAAATAAAGCGGTAAAAGAATCAAGCCAGCATCCGGGAGACCAAGGGTCTGTGGTCGGTGAAATGCCCGTTAATAATGTTGTGCATAGTGAACAAGCAAAATCTGTTGGAGGGACTGGGTTATCGAGCTTGGGTATAAAAGCGACGCCCGCCGTTCGTGCGCTTGCGCGTCGGCTGGATGTGGACATATCCGTGATAACACCGACAGGGCCGAACGGTACGGTAAGTTCGACTGATGTCGAGCGTGTCTCGAAAATACTCAGTGAAGTGGGTAAATTACAGGCCTTAAAGGGTGTGCGACGCGCCATGGCAATTACCCTGTCAAAAGCACACGCAGAAGTAGTTCCTGTCACCTTAAACGAAGATGCCGATATTCATTTGTGGGCAAAATCACAAGATATCACCGCGCGTTTAATCCGCGCCATGGTTATTGCCTGCGAGAAAGAGCCCGCGTTAAATGCCTGGTATGACAGCCATTCCATCGGGCGAAGGTTGATAAAACAAGTTCACATCGGTATTGCCGTTGATTCTAAAGAGGGTTTGTTTGTCCCCGTCATTCGCGATGTTGATAAGCTCACAGCCATTGCATTACGAGATTCCATTAATAATATGAAAGAAGCGATACACAAGCGCAGTGTTTCTCCAGAAGCATTGCGAGGCCATACCATTACGTTGTCAAACTTTGGCGCAATGGGAGGGCGATACGCTAATCCTGTTGTGGTGCCACCTACGGTGGCCATTTTAGGCGCTGGATCTGCAAGAGAAGAAGTCAAGGCTGTGAATGGCGAGATCAGTGTGCGCCGATGTTTACCTTTGTCATTAACATTTGACCATCGGGCGGTTACAGGGGGAGAAGGCTGTCGGTTTTTAATGGCAGTAATTAATGACCTGGAGCATGAGGTTTGATTCGGTCTTTATTATTTTTGTTTCCGAGAGATTTTATGTAAGTTCATGTGAGTTCATGTGAGTTTGCCAGTTTAGCAGGAGGCCAGTTTTTTTTGGCAGTAATACGAATGAACATTCCAGTACGTATCCTGACCACCACAGCTATATTTGATGGACACGATGCCGCCATCAATATTATTCGACGTGTCCTGATTTCTCTTGGAGCTGAAATTATTCATTTAGGGCATAACCATAGTGTGCTTGATATTGTCAATGCAGCGATTCAGGAGGATGTTAATGCTATTGCGGTGAGTTCATATCAGGGTGGCCACATGGAGTTTTTTAAATATCTGGTGGATTTGTTGGGTGAAAAACAAAAAATGTCATTTGAGGTGTCGTTAAAGGGTAAAGGCACATTCAGTAAAGGCAAAGTGAGTAAAGGCACGCTTAGTAAAGGTTCATTGAGTAAAGACATAGTGTGTAATGAACCCAGCAAGGTATCGCCAATATTAGTGTTTGGAGGTGGGGGAGGGACAATTACCCGGCAAGAGGCAGATATACTGCAACACTATGGCGTAACAAGAATCTATACGAGCGAAGACAGGGAGACGTTAGGCCTGGAGGGAATGGCGAACGACGTTATAAAGCGTTGCAATGATGTAAAAAGTGATTCAATAACGGGTTCTGTTAATAATAATGTTGATTATTATCCAAGTAAAAGTACCAATGTCGAGGGAAAATATGTTGGTGATGAAAGTGACTATCATTTGGCGAAACAAATTAGCCTTCTCGAAGAGAGTTGTAGTCAATTAAAGCGTCAATTACAAAGTCAACCAATCGATCAGCAAGACAGTAACCTTCTGAATTTAAAAGAAAGAGTCATGCGGAACACTAAAGTCATCGGTATTACGGGCACCGGTGGATCGGGTAAAAGTACCCTAATTGACGAATGTCTTACGGTATTATTGAGTAATAAAAAAGCATTACGAATTGCCTATCTTGCCATTGATCCTACCCGAAAAAAAAGCGGGGGTGCATTGTTAGGTGATCGTATTCGTATTAACAACCAATATCACCCACGTTTATTTATGCGGTCAATAGCAACGCGGTACGATTACGTGTCAATCAGTCCGATACTCGAAAAATTACTCATGTTACTCGATACGCAAGGGTTTGATCTTATCTTGGTCGAAACAGCGGGGATAGGGCAGAGCGATTCGGTGATTACAAAGTATGTCGATGAATCTTGTTATGTTATGACAAATGACTACGGCTCGCCCAGTCAATTGGAAAAAATTGAAATGCTGAGTTTTGCTGATACGATTGTCCTTAATAAATGCGATAAACGTGGAAGTGAGGATGCCTATAATGAAATTTGCCATCAGTGGCGAATTAATCACAATAAAATGGAATGGCCGAATGAATTAGTACCGGTGTACCCTATGATCGCCAGCCAGTTCGCAAACGATGGACTTGAGCGATTTATTAATAACTTATTATATAAGGTCGGGATTTCTACCGATAATAAGCCAATAATAGCGACGTGGAATGATGATAATGAAATTATTCCCGTAGACAAATCAAATTATTTGTCTGAAATATCATCTTTATCAAAAAAAATTGACAATAATCATCAGAAGCAGATTGACATCATTTCTAACCTGGAATCGTACCATCGAAGTTTGCGTGACCATGGCGTCAGTAATGTGCCTGAATTGTATATTCCATATAAGAATGCATATAAGAATGATGAACAAGCTGATGATAGTAAAGACGAAACAGGTTGGCTGAAAGATAAATATAATAAATCGATTCAAAGCCTTGATAACGATACACTTTTATTACTGAAAAATTGGCATCATTCTCAAGCTAATTCTCAAGCTAATTTCCAGGAAAGAGAAAACGTCAATGAAATGGAAATGAATGTGGGGATGGAAAGTATAACGAGAGAGGAATTATTCACCCCGCACAAATCAAGTCTAAGCAATCTGTCAATTCCATTAACAAGTGTTCCTCACTTTCACTCAGAATCAGCGTTGTTGGATTATTTGTTGAATGAAAACCTGCCCGGAGAGTTTCCATTTACAGCGGGTGTATTTCATCATCGTGGAGAAATCGAAGAGCCAATGAGAATGTTTGCCGGTGAGGGTACGCCTGAGGATACAAATCGTCGGTTTTTTTATTTGATGGAGGGTCAAAAGACCATTCGTTTGTCAACAGCTTTTGACCCAATATCTCTGTATGGTAAGGACCCGAAAATTCAGCCAGATACTTATGGATGTATTGGGATGTCTGGCGTATCCATAGCCTGTATTGACGATATGAAAAAATTGTACTCAGGCATAGAGTTGAGTAAAAAAAATACTTCCGTATCAATGACCATTAATGGACCTGCGACAATATTTTTGGCGTGGTACTTTACGGTTGCTATAGACCAACAAGTTGAAATATACCTGAAAAATACGGGTGAATGGAATACTGCTGAGAAACGGATCAATCATAATCTTCAGGAACAATACCAACCAAAATACGAGGGTGATATGCCTCGTGGTAACAATGGCCTCGGTTTAGGGTTGTTGGGTATATCGGGTAAAAACCTTGTCGATAAGACGACCTATGAAAAAATAAAATCGGATACATTACAGAATATCCGGGGTACATTGCAAGCTGACATCTTAAAAGAAGAGATGGCGCAAAATGAATGCCTGTTTTCGTTGCCATTTTCTTTAGCGCTTATGGGAGACATTCAGGAATACTTTATTAACAATAAGATAAAGCATTATTACAGTGTTTCCGTTAGTGGTTATCATATTGCAGAGGCAGGTGCAAATCCGGTTACACAACTCGCCTTTACATTGGCAAATGGATTTACGTTGGTTGAATATTATCTGTCACGCGGGATGGTAATTGATGATTTTTCCAGCCAATTCAGTTTTTTCTTCAGTAATGGTATGGACCCGGAGTATGCCGTTATCGGCAGGGTTGCACGTCGTATATGGGCCAGAGCGATGCGGTATCGGTATCACGCCAATACTAAATCACAAAAGCTCAAATACCACATCCAGACTTCCGGTCGAAGTCTACAGTCAGAAGATATCGACCTGAATGATATTCGCACTACCCTTCAGGCGGTATATGCCATATATGACAATTGTAATAGTTTGCATACAAATGCCTATGACGAAGCGGTAACAACACCAACGGAAGAGTCAGTACATCGGGCGTTAGCCATTCAAATGATTATTAATCGTGAGCTGGGGTTTAATATCAGCCAAAACCCCTTGCAAGGATCGTATTTCCTTAATCGATTGACCAATATGGTCGAACATGCCGTTTATGAGGAATTTAATCGGTTATCTCACCGTGGCGGAGTATTAGGGGCTATGGAAACCTTTTATCAACGTAATAAAATACAACAAGAAAGTTTTTATTATGAAAGTAAAGTGATTGGTGGAAGTGTTCCCATTATCGGCGTTAATACCTTCAAACCGAATAATGTTAATTCAGTTGAAGTAAAGCCTGTATTAGTTCGTAGCTCGGAAAATAAAAAAAAGCAGCAAATCAATAACATCAATAATTTTAAGGACAGAAACCGGCAATATTCCGGGCCAGCGTTAAAAGAGTTAATCAACAAGATTAAAGACAATAAGAACAGTTTTGAGTGTCTAATGGACATATCAGGATATTGCAGTCTTGAGCAAATGACTGATACTTTAAAAGTAATCGGTGGGGAATATCGACGAAAAATGTAAAATCATTAGGTTAGCTAGTCCTTAGTTATTTGCTTCGAAAAGGACTTATAAAAGGGCTTTTAAAAGGACTTATAAAGGGGGTTCGAAAAGGATTTAGATAAGGTATTAGGGCAACCAAGAGGGATTGACCCTCGCAAATCCGCCAAGGAAGGGCTCTTTAGTGCTGTAAACAATAATACGGGTCTATCTGTAGATATATAGGCACTAGTTAATCTAATTTAATGTACGGTTTATCAGAGATAATACACGTTAAATCCCATTTATTATTGCCATCTTTCCCTTTGCGTTCTTTGCGTTTCTACGAGATAAATACTAGAACAAACACCAATGATTAAAGACCAATGCTCAATAATGTATCATTTTTTCCTAGCGTGGGTGTTAAACATGAGTTTTCAGAAACCCACATTAACCTTACAGTTGTATAAATAAAGTGCAAAAATCGATAAATAGGCTACGAATAAGGTGTAAAATGATCATTATTTATCTGTTTCTGGAATTCACTACGGGTGATATCCAGAAATGCGTTAACTTTCGGATTGAAAGTGTGCCAATCTGAAGGGAAGTGGTGCAGTTGCTTATAATTTGAGGCACGCGTAAATACATCCCTGTAAGCTCGACAGCGACATCCATGTCGCTGACGGCCTCAAATCATAAGCAACTGCACCACTTCTGAGGCATGT
>NVUB02000067.1 GCA_002401775.2 Ectothiorhodospiraceae bacterium | reverse complement strand
TTCCGTCACCGTTTCGCTGCGTTGAAGCCCATATTTGCGCAATTTTTCTACCAATGTGGTACGACGCATCTTTAACCGCTTGGCCGCATGTGCCACCACACCATCCGCCTCATCCAATGCCTGCTTGATCAGCGAGCATTCCATGGAACTGATGTGTTCTTTAAGGTCCAGACCTTCCCTGGGCAACCGTGAGGCCTGAAAATCAGCCGAAGAGACCAGATGTTGCTCGAAGTTGATCATCGGCGCGTCCTGTTCTGAAGCGCTACCGGTCGGCCGGAACTTTGCCGGCAAATCGCCGCCGTCCACAATGCCGTAGGGATACATGATGATCATACGCTCCAGTAAATTGGAGAGTTCGCGTACATTGCCCGGCCAACGGTACTGGCACAGCGCCATCATGGCGGCGGGCGTAAAACGCACCGAACCGCGTTTTTCATTTTCCATGCGGGCGATTAATTCATTAACCAACAAGGGTACGTCGTCAATTCGGTCACGCAAGGGTGGCATGTCGATGGGAAAGACATTCAAACGGTAATACAGATCTTCTCTGAATTTACCGTCTTTTATGAGTTCTTCCAGGTTCTGATGAGTGGCTGCAACGACTCGGACGTCGGCTATCAGTTCCTTGCTCCCACCTACCCGCTCAAAGGTGCGTTCTTGCAGGACACGCAATAATTTCACCTGCATGTTCATGGGCATGTCGCCAATTTCATCTAGAAATAACGTGCCGCCTTCTGCCATTTCAAAGCGCCCACGACGCGTACTGATGGCACCGGTAAAAGCGCCTTTTTCATGGCCAAACAATTCACTTTCCAATAACTCAGCAGGGATAGCGCCACAGTTGATGGGTACAAAGGCCTTGTCGCGACGTGTGGAACGGTAATGCAGATTACGGGCAACAACTTCTTTACCCGTGCCAGACTCACCCAAAATAATGACGGTCGCTTCAGAATCAGCAACTTGTTCAATTAATTTGCGGACTTCTATTACACCCCGGCTATTGCCGACCAGGCTACGGAACAGGTCGAGGTTTACGCCACCGTGGCCGCCTCGTTTCCGCCCCAAATTGAACACCTGAGCGCGCTGTAATACATCCGATAATTCAGAGTAACGCATAGGAAGGTTAAGCAGGGCAAAGGCCGATTGTATGGTGTCTTTGTCGAGGGGAATTTCACTCGTTTCCGCGACCAAAATCATCAGTGGAATTTTTTCAGATTTTTTCTTGATGTCGCCAAAAAGCTTGGCCACACCCTGCGATAAATCACAATTCCCTAACAATACTGCTTCCACACGCTCATCGATTTTATCGAGTGCGTGCAAACTATCAACAACGTTGACTGCTCCCTGGGCAACAAACTCCAAAATTGCAGTGAGTTTTTGACGTTGTTGGTCATTGTCTTCAACCAACAAGAGTGTCATCGAGTCAGGCATTGTCTCCTCCCAGAAAAAAGGCCACTTTCATTCGCGTGAATAGAAATTTCACGTCGTTTGCAGCTAAGTTATACACCATATTCAGACAATGTCAAAATACCGTCGCACAGGATTTTCTGAAATTATCTGATAAATCGGGAGCCTAGAGGTGATAGCTCGACTAAATCAAGAGGTATTCACATTTTTTATGTGTCATGTTCACGCCGTGACGAGGCAATGGCGCGACGATGCTGACGGAAGATAAACTTGTCCAACTGCTCCTGTACTGGCACCAGTAAGCTGTTAAAACTCACAACAAAGTGCGTTTCACTGCTCGATGACACCGTCCCGAAAAACTGTAGTGCCTGTGGGAAGCGCGCGTCCAAAAACAACCTTACCCGTAGCAAATCTCCCTTCTCCAGTTGCGGCAAATCCGTTTGATGATCAATCGCCAGGTTATTAGCGGTAACAATAACGGGTAACGCTTCTGGGTATTCAGCCTGATGGCGCAATAACTCTCCCAACATCCCCAACATTAAATCCAGCTTGGCCTCAAGATGAGGTGATTCTGGTGCTGATACGGTAACCGACTCACTGTCCAAAGGGACTTCTTCAAGAATATTCAGCGCGTTTAATAGCCGCAAATTCGCACTACTCGTCTGCGACTGAGCACCATCGCCCGGAAAGACATCAAGTACACTCCAGTCGACAGGCACAACCGTATGAAAGGTTATTTCGTTTGATAATCCATGTTCATCAGCAGACATGCGCCAGAGGGTAAACAGGCTACATTGAAAATACAAGCCATTATCCCGTAGGAACAGCTTTAGCCACGATAGAAAATTCACCCACCGTAGAGGCAACCCTTGTGGTTGCCCATATTTTGGGTGTCCGGATTAATTGTTAATTGTCGGATTAATTGTCGGATTAATTGTCCGGATTAATTGTCTCTTAGCACTCAGCACTCAGCACTCAGCACTCAGCACTCAGCACTCAGTCCATACCGTCCGCGTGGGCACAAAATACGTGCCCACCCTACGGGTAGGCCGAAGCCATTTTAGAGTACCCACAAGGGGCACCCCTACGGTTTTGATGTGATATTTTGAATGGTTTGGTAAGCGTTGTTCGCTTGTCCGGATTTTTGTAGTTTGAGAATATCTTGCTGCATCGCTGGCATTGCTGCTTGAGCTAAACTCTTGGTATTTTCATCAAGTGAAAGTACTTCTCGGGCAAGTTCGACATTTTCGGATATGCCGCCATCAAAGACTTTATGAAAAATCGGAAGCCGGGTTCGCTCCAAGGCGGTTAATTCGTCCCAATCTTCGGCGCTAGCATGCTCGAACATTTTTCGAGTCATCTTCAGCAATTGCTCCGGGAGAGACAATTTTGGTTCTTTTTCCATAACAGCATTCATTTTGTAACGTGAATCCTGATCGTTTGATTTACGGTTTTATGCCATCCCAGCCGGATTTTATTTGGCGGAGAAGAGCCGCCACTTCATCCAGAAGTGCGGGATCATTTCCAGCATGTGATGACATCAGGCGTTGAAGCATATATTCATATAATGAATCCAGGTTCTCAGCAATTTCACCACCAGCTTCCATATCCAGGCTGCCGCGCAATCCATCGGAAATTATCGACATGGCAATTTGAAGGTGGGCGCTTTTGTTAGGGATGTCGCCCTTTATCATATACCCCTTAGCTTCAGCGATTGATTCAATCGATTTAGCAAGAAGCTTTGCAATCAACTCGTGAGGACTGGCACCCAGAACTGCGGCATCAATCTGTACATTTTGATAGGCGTTAACCGCCGCTTTCATGCTTTCCATTTTTTACTCCACCAGATTACGTTAACGAATTAACCACATATTTTTACTACTGACAACGTTCACGAGCCACTACAAAAAACACATTAATATACGACATTCCATTCAGGCGATCATCTGCCCGCTAAAAAATTTGCAGAAAGACTGCCCAGTTGTTGCGACAATGCACCGTTAGTCGAGTTCAGGCTCGCAACCAGTACATCAAGAGCGGTAAACCGCGAACGTAATCGTGATTCTACCCTCTCTAACCGAAGTTCCAGTTCTGACTCTCTATCTTCAATACCACTAATTCTGTCTTTAAAAGCATTCGTGCGAAGGTCAATACTGCCGTTGAACACCAACATGGTCGACACGATGTCGTCGAGTCTTGTTGCATAACCATCGGCAGCAGAAAATAATTCTGCAACATTCGTACTGTCATCCTGTATTGCCGTATTGAGTACTGATTCATCCAGCGCTAACGTACCATCGCGCTGAAAGGTCACACCAATACTGGATAAGTTTTGATATGAACCGGTAATGCCCGTCGGTGCCTGGCTCAGCGCGTTTCGCACTAGGCTAAGAATTTGTCGTGTGCTGGAATCGCTTGCCAAAGCCCCTGCGGTACCGCCTCCAAAACCAGAGTCGGTTTCAGCTTTAATCAGCTCACGAAGGTCATTAAATGCGGTTATAAAAGATTCAATGGCCGTTTTAGCGGCGTCCGTGTCCTGCGAAACAGCCACCGTCACCGGCCCTGTTGTCACCGCGCTCAAATCCAGAGTCACTCCTGAGATAACATCAGTCACCGTATTGGAGGATTTGATGATATCAATGCCGTCTACCGTAAACAGGGCATCTTGTGCAGTGACTTTTTCCGAAAGATTTTGTGTGCCAGCAGGATCCTGACTCAATAAAGTCGACAGGTCAGCCTCGCCCGCCACGCCAATCCGAATACTTTCGCTGGAGCCGCTGTTAGCGGAACTTAATACCAGCCGGTAGGGGTTTGTGGCATCACCATCATTAATGATGGTGGCGGTAACGCCGCCATCTGCCGCGTTAATCGCATCTCTGATGCCTTCCAATGTATTGTTGGTACTATCAATAACAACATCGAATGAAGCAGTGGCACCCGCTGTAAACGTCGCACCGCTGTAGGTGCCGGTCGCGGAATCAAAAGTACCACCAGAGATAATTCCCTGATCAATGGTCAAGGTAGTGGATGTACCCGTGCCAATCGTGGCAGTTTGATCAGCCTGGCCTGTTGCCACGACTTTTTGTCTTTGTGCCAGTTGGCTTATTTCAAAGGAATAATTGCCCGCAATCGCACCACTTGTGCCGGTTGCAGTAAGAAAATTAGTGTCTGATGAAACCGCCTGATTAGAGAGAATACCGGTGCCCGATTTCAAACCTGCCAAAGCCGTTTCAAATGTTGAGAGAGCACTTTTTATGGAGCCAAGAGACGAAATTTTGGCATCAAAACTGGTTCTTTGTGCGGCCAGTCGGTCGAGCGGAATCCGCTCAATGGCCATTAAGCTGTCGACAATCCCGGCAATATTGAGATTAGAGCCTACGCCCTGTGATGTGATCGTTCCAAAACCAAAAGCAGGCATGACTAACTACCTCGACTCAGCGCCAAAAATTCATACATGATTCATGCAAAGCACAATACATGCCACTAAACATTTTACTACACATGCGAAAACGCTCTCTCCTAGAAAGTTACGCCTTCTCCTCCAGAACCGAACCTTGCGTAAACTCTTCCAATGCCTGTGCAATTGCCAGCATCGCTTTTGAAGGAATTTGCCGGATTAATTCACCCGTATCAGAATCTTCAATGCGAACAACGCTAATGTTCGATGCCTCGTCTACTGTAAATTTTAGATCACTGGAGCGAGCTTGCAAGGTTGCATTCGCCTGGTTAACCAAATTACGTAATTCTTTAGTGTCAGGTTGTAAAGCGGTATTGTCACTTTTGGCAATAGTTTCAGAACCCGCAACAGGTGCTGCCGTTTCCGGCAAGATAATGCCTTGAGCGGCAAGTTTGTTCGCACCGCCTCCCCCAGACGGTTTAGCAACTGAAGTCGCTACCGTATTTGTCGTTGTTAAATTTGAAATATCCATATGTACCTCCGACTCAAATAATCCGGCCATGTATTGGCATGGCCGGCTTATAAACTACCGAGCATTACTGTCCATCTACTACCTCAAGAGAGATAACACGTTTTGAGGAATTTGATTAGCCTGAGCTACCATAGCGGTACCCGCCTGTTGCAGAATCTGACCACGAGCCAGGTTTGCGGTTTCCATGGCAAAATCGGTATCCATGATTCGGCTACGAGCAGCAGCATTACTTTCCCGTGCAGCTTCAAATCGCTGAATAGTAAATTCAGCCACATTCATTGCCGCGCCCAGTGAAGCACGAGCACCAGCAACATTACCCAATTCTGTACCGACGGCAGATACGGCAGCGGCAGCAGCGGAAGTAGTATTCACATTGCCCCCCGGTGCAGTAGTGCCGGTGATATTTCCAAGTTCTGTATTAAGTGCGGCATATTCAACGTTAATTTTTGAAGCTTCGGAAGCACCATTGGTACCTTGTGCTTGCACCGCTAACTCACTCATACGTTGTAAAATATCCGTCGCCACACCCAGACCCGCGTCAATAGTTTGTGCCGTAGAGATATTGTCAGCAGAGTTACGAATTTGCACACCGAGAGAACGGATTGTCGTTTGCAAAGTTGTGCCAACAGCCAAACCAGCCGCATCATCTCGTGCGCTGTTAACACGTAAACCGGAAGACAAACGCTCGATTGAGGTTGCCAGGCTCAGGGAATTTTTATTTAAATTCCGTTGAGCATTTAAAGACATAATATTGGTATTAATTACACTAGCGCCCATGATAGGTGCTCCTTTTCTGTACCCCCCTCTAGTTCGATATAAACGAACCGGAATACGAGGGTGTTTCAGTTTAGCGGATATATTCTCCAGAAATTGGAAATATTTACCGCTGCCAAACCCTGTTTCGTCCCGCCTGCAAAAAGCTTTAGGGTCTCATTAAAAATAAAACGTGTTTACCTCAATAACGACAACACGTTTTGAGGAATCTGGTTTGCCTGAGCAACCATAGCCGTACCGGCCTGTTGCAATATCTGGCCACGCGCCAGATTAGCGGTTTCCATGGCAAAATCCGTATCCATAATACGGCTACGGGCCGCGGCGTTACTTTCTCGTGCGGCTTCAAAGCGCTGAATGGTGAATTCTGCGACGTTCATCGCTGCGCCTAACGATGCCCGGGCACCAGCCACAGCACCTAAGGTAGTGGCAACATCAACAGCTGCAGTTGATGCAGCAGCCGCTGCACTGACAGTGCCGCCTGGTGCACTGACTCCGGTAATATTACCCAATTCCGTATTTAACGCTTGATATTCCACATCAATTTTTGAAGCCTCTGCGATACCGTTAGTACCTTGCGCTTGCACCGCCAACTCGCTCATACGTTGCAAGATATCCGTCGCCACACCCAAACCCGCGTCAATGGTTTGTGCAGTAGAGATATTGTCAGCAGAGTTTCGTATCTGTACTCCGAGGGAGCGAATGGTGGTTTGTAAGGTTGTGCCAACGGCAAGACCCGCTGCGTCATCACGTGCGCTGTTAACGCGTAAACCGGAAGACAAACGTTCGATGGAGGTTGCCAGGCTCAGGGAATTTTTGTTCAAATTCCGCTGAGCATTTAACGACATGATATTGGTGTTAATTACACTAGCGCCCATTTTTAGAGCTCCTTTTTTTGATACCCAGGCTAGTTCACTTTGGCAAACCAGGTTTCGAGGGTGTTCTGTTTAGCGGATATATCACCAAAATCAAGTAATATTTACCGCTCCTGAATGATTAATCGACCCTTTGTTAAAGAGTAAATTTCTCACTAACATTTTACATATTTCTACTACTTAATTTATCTACCTCAAGAGAGACAACACGTTCTGCGGAATTTGATTGGCCTGAGCAACCATGGCGGTACCGGCCTGTTGCAATATCTGACCTCGTGCCAAATTTGCCGTTTCCATGGCGAAATCCGTATCCATGATGCGACTACGAGCAGCGGCATTACTTTCCCGTGCGGCTTCAAATCGTTGAATGGTAAATTCAGCCACGTTCATCGCCGCACCCAAAGATGCACGAGCACCGGCAACAGCACCAAGTTGAGTACCAACATTACTAACCGCTGCGATTGCGTTAGTCGATGAAAGTACATCTCCAGCGGGTTGGGTAACACCGGTGATATTGCCCAATTCTGTATTTAACGCTTGATATTCCACATCAATTTTTGAAGCTTCGGAAGCACCATTGGTGCCTTGTGCCTGCACTGCCAACTCACTCATGCGTTGAAGAATATCCGTCGCCACACCCAGACCAGCATCAATGGTTTGCGCGGTAGAAATATTGTCAGCAGAGTTTCGTATCTGTACACCGAGAGAGCGAATGGTGGTTTGTAAGGTCGTGCCAACAGCAAGACCTGCTGCGTCATCTCGTGCACTGTTGACGCGTAAACCGGAAGACAAACGCTCGATAGAGGTTGCCAGACTCAGGGAATTTTTATTTAAATTCCGTTGAGCATTTAAAGACATAATATTGGTGTTAATTACACTAGCGCCCATTGTGAGAGCTCCTTTACTTTGTACCCCCAACTAGCTCGTTATAAACGAACCGGTAATAGGAGATGCTTGTGTTAGGCGGATATATCCTAAAAAAAGAGATATTTACCGCTACCAGTCACTATGTCGCCACATTCTAAAGAATCTTTAGGGTATTGCTACACAATAATTTACACTTTGTTTATAACTTTTTGATATTTAAAAACACTACGAAGAAATGCGCATAAAATTCGAGTTTAGAATAATCACTATAGACGATGATATCCACAAAATTTAATAAATATTTTTTTAATCCCTCTTATTATGAAAAAATCCGGTGCATAGCTCACAAAATATCGGCACACCATAAAATATTATAAAAACCGTAGGGGCATCCCTTGGTGGGTGCCCTGTTTTTAAGGGTGGCCTCAAGGGCACCCACAAGGGGCGCCCCTACGAATGGTTGAAAGAGTTCTTGGGGTAACGTTGGAAGTGGTGAACGATGAGGGCTATGTGGACTTCACAAAAAAACCGGCCATGACTTATCATGGCTGGTTTTTAAACTGCTGTTAACTATTTTCCATTATCTCAAGAGAGACAACACGTTTTGAGGAATCTGGTTAGCTTGCGCTACCATGGCCGTTCCGGCTTGTTGCAATATTTGGCCACGTGCCAGGTTTGCCGTCTCCATGGCGAAATCGGTATCCATAATACGGCTACGAGCAGCAGCATTGCTTTCGCGCGCGGCCTCAAACCGTTGGATGGTAAATTCGGCTACGTTCATTGCCGCACCTAAAGAGGCACGTGCACCCGCAACAACACCCAGCTGACTGGCAATATTAATAACCGCGGCAGATGCGGGAGCAAGTGAACCCACATTACCACCTGGTTGAGTCACCCCGGTTATGTTACCCAGCTCTGTATTCAGCGCTTGATACTCTACGTCGATTTTTGAAGCCTCGGCCAGTCCGTTAGTGCCTTGTGCTTGCACTGCCAGCTCACTCATGCGTTGTAAAATATCCGTCGCCACACCTAAACCGGCATCAAGGGTTTGTGCCGTAGAGATATCGTCTGCGGCATTTCGGACTTGCACACCGAGGGAGCGAATGGTGGTTTGTAAGGTTGTGCCAACGGCAAGCCCTGCTGCATCATCTCTTGCACTATTGACGCGTAAACCGGAAGACAGTCGTTCGATGGAGGTTGCCAGACTCAAGGAATTTTTATTCAGGTTCCGCTGAGCATTTAACGACATGATATTGGTATTAATGACGCTAGCAACCATTGTAGGTGCTCCTGTTGTAGACCTCCCTGTGCTACTTTAGCGTCGACACGCGCCCTGGAGGTGGATATTAAACGGATAGTCTTCCTGTATTTCCTGTAATTCACGTTTATTAATGAATCAATAGTAAATCTCTGATACCGGCATAATGTCGACACTTGAAAAAAAAGCTTTAGTATCTCCTTAAGATTATTCACTATTTTTTTTGGTCTTTTTAACGACATAATCCGCTGCGTCGTTCACAAAATATCGGCTTATCAAAAATGTTGGTCGAAACGTAGGGGCACCCCTTGTGCTTGCCCTTTTTTTAGAGGTAATCCAAGGGCAACCACAAGGGATTGCCTCGAGTGGTTAGAAGGTTTCTTGCGGTAACGTGGAAAATGACAAACGATGAGGGTTATATGATCATCACAAAAAACCCGGCCATGAGTTATCATGGCCGGGGTTTTTTACTGATGTTAACGGGTTTCTATTATCTCAAGAGAGACAACACGTTTTGTGGAATCTGGTTAGCTTGAGCAACCATAGCGGTACCCGCTTGTTGCAGGATCTGGCCACGTGCCAGATTGGCGGTTTCCATGGCAAAATCCGTATCCATGATACGGCTACGAGCTGCAGCATTACTTTCGCGAGCGGCTTCAAAACGCTGAATGGTAAACTCTGCCACATTCATCGCCGCACCTAGGGAGGCCCTAGAACCGGCAACTGCGCCTAGTGTAGTCGCTACATCAGTAGCGGCTGTCGCTGCTGCTCCCGTAGAATTCACATTACCTCCCGGTGCACTGACCCCAGTGATATTACCTAATTCCGTATTAAGGGCTGCATATTCCACATTAATTTTAGAGGCCTCTGCAATCCCGTTAGTCCCTTGCGCCTGCACCGCCAACTCGCTCATACGTTGCAATATATCCGTCGCCACACCCAAACCCGCATCGATAGTTTGTGCTGTGGAAATATCGTCAGCAGAATTTCGTATCTGCACTCCGAGGGAGCGAATGGTGGTTTGTAATGTCGTGCCGACGGCAAGACCGGCCGCATCATCTCGTGCACTGTTAACGCGTAATCCAGAAGACAAACGCTCGATGGAGGTTGCCAGGCTCAGGGAATTTTTATTTAAATTCCGTTGAGCATTTAACGACATAATATTGGTGTTTATTACACTAGCGCCCATTGTAAGAGCTCCTATTTAATACCCCTCTCTCTAGCATGCCATATAGTATTTCATAGGCAAACTGAACGAACGGGGGGTGCTTGTATTTAGCGGATATATCTCCATAAATTGGAAATATTTACCGCTCCTAAATTGCTTATCGGCTTATAGTAAAATAACTTGATCAGGTACCCACACAGATCAGCACCCAAGAAGTTAGCCAGGAATAGAAATTAAGGCTCGAAATTTCTACCGACTGATGATCCAGCAGTTACTCTGTAAATGGGCCGCGACGGCACTATCAGCGTGAAACACAGCGTGAAACGGTATATAAATTGCATACATCTTTCTAAACACATGAATTTACCATTGTTTAGCATTGGAGATGATCTTTTGACCGATAGCAATCTATCACAGCAAAGCGACATGGGCGGCGTTGTTAGCAACGCTTTCGGGGAACATTCTCTGTTTGGTGTCAATCGTAATGCGTTCCAGGGTACCGATGCCAGCACCGTGTTTCGAAATCATTTTGGTGAATCACTTTTTAAGGAAAAAACATTTTATATCATCGTTGGTACCGATAGTGGCCTTCTATACCAGTATATAAAAGCACAAGGAGTCCCTAAAGGTAGTCACTACCTGTTTGTGGAGTTACCACAAGTGTTGGCTCTATTACACGACATGAATGACCCGGAAGCGGGATTTTCTATCGCCAATGAAGAAAACTGGCAAGAACGTGCCAATGAAATTGATATACTCGATTACGCTATTCAGGAACGACTGGTCCTGCATCGCTCTCTCGGAGTCATCCACGGGCATTGCGGCAGCTATTCGCCGCTCTGGCGCCATGTTCAGAAAAAATTTGACGCTTTCATGGATAAACAGCGTGTTGCTCTTAACAGCCAACCTTTTACGGCACGTCAAATTGAAAACTTTTCTGAAAACCAGGTACCGGCAATCTGCCTGAAGGGTATATTTAGGGGTAAAACAGCGGTGGTACTCGCAGGCGGCCCTTCTCTGGATGAATTATTGCCCTGGGTACAGCAAAATCGCCAAAATTTGTTAGTCATTGCCGTTTCTCGAGTCAGTTATGCTTTGTTTCAAGCGAACATTCAACCCGACATTGTGGTGTCCGTAGACCCCTACCCCATAAATTTAAACGTGAGCAAGGAAATGCTCGAATTCCACGACGGCACCTTGCTCGTTAATGAGTTCCATTTAAGCTCAAACCTATTAGCAAGCTGGGGCGGGAAAAAAGTCTATATGGGGAAACGCTACCCCTGGAAAACATCACTGGAAGCGGATAATTTTCCACCGACTGTTGGCAATACCGTGACCAACACCGCCTTTACCATTGCCGTAGAAACCGGCGTTGAGCAACTTATTCTAGGCGGCGTAGATTTCTGCTATAGCCAGGAAGGTTACACCCACGCCAGTGGTTCAGCTGAGCATTCTTTGGGCTCAAGACCGATGTTCGGAAATCAGCGAACAATGACCAATAGCGGTATTGAAGCTGATACTGATAACACTTTTGTCAGTTCTGCAAAAACAATCAACCACCAGGCCCAGCTTGCCAGTGCCCAAAGATGCCTAACCATTAACCCGGCACCGGGTGCCATGCGTTTACCTAATGTGGAACACATTCCCCTGGAAATCATTGAAATTGAGCCTTTGGAAAAACCGGCTCAGGAAATCATTGCGGCTACTCTGGCGAGTATTGAAAGCATCCCCAACGTCAGCATATACAAAAATGATCTGATCGAAGTGGAACGGGTCAAAAATGAACTGGACGATATTAAGAAACTGTCCAAAGAAGCGCTAAAATACAATCAAAAGCTGTTTAGTTTGCGAGAAAAAGGTGCGAAATCTCACAATAACCAAAAGTTGAGTCGCATTGAAGCTCAACTTGATCAAAAGTACGCAGACAGCCTTACTTTTATAAAATATTTTGGTATGCGCCGCTTAATCCCTATTCTTCACCTTAACGAACATCAAAAAGATGATGTGGAAGAAAATACACGGCTCTATTTCCAGGCGCTCATTGATACCATTGAAGAACTTCTAACAATTTTACAACGCTCAAAAGCGCGCATTCATTGTCGCCTGGAGGAGGAAAAACCTGAACCCGACATTCAGTGTTTGCTTGATCAATGGATAGAGGATCATCAACCGGGGCGAGCCATACAGTGGGCGCAAAACCATGTTGATGTGGTTCAAAAATTACCACAAACCGTCCAACAAGAAATACATGATATGAAGGACAGGTTTGATGAGTCAGTAGAAGCACTTCATCAAATTTATCTTAAGGGAATAGAAAAAGGACTCAACCTTGATGGATTGAGTGCCAGGGCCAATGAGTTTTTCAAGTGTCAGGATAAAGATGGGTTACTGCGATTGTTGACCGGGTTAAATATTCACCGAGACCCAACACAAGCTAATGCATTCATTCCTCTCGTTGAAGGTTATCTGGCGGAGTTAGATCACGACCCGCAGGCTGCCATCCCGATTTACCAAACCATCAAAGAAGGCCCCGTACAGATTGATGCGCTCATGCGACTTTTTGAGCTTCATACCAAGGAGGAAGACTTGCCCTCTTCCGTAGTAGTGTTAAGTACCTTGTCACAACTGAGTACCACTTATAGCCCGATGTATGCTGATTTGCTTCAGGCAACCGGCGAAATCGATACTGCCATCGATGTTTACACCGATTACATCCTGGCCAATCCTGAAGACCTGAACACCATGATGAAGCTAGGTAAACTGTATGAGAAATGTGACTCTTCTGAAGGGGTAACCATGACAATGAATTATATCCTGGATAAAGACCCTGACAATCAAACTGCCAAAACCATGTTAGCATCGCTTAATCAACAACAGGTCAATGGTGAGTGATTTTACGCTTTGTCTAGCCTCTCTTTACGTCATTCCGGGCTTGACTTGACCCGTAAGACGATATCACGTTATCGAGGCAGTACTGATAACATATATAGGATAAATAAGGTATTACGACCGCACTCTAAAACAACAACAATGAACCCCTGCCATGAACCTTAACAACAAAAAAATCCTCATTACCGGTGCAGATGGTTTTATCGGCTCACACCTGACTGAAGCGCTGATTCAACGCGGCTATAACGTAAAAGCTTTTGTCTTTTACAATTCATTCGGTCACTGGGGTTGGCTCGATGAATCGCCCGATGACATAAAACGTGAATTAGATGTGTTTTCCGGTGACATCCGGGACTCTCACGGTGTCCGCACTGCCATGCAGGGCTGCGATATCGTTTTACACCTGGCAGCCCTCATCGGCATTCCCTACTCCTACCATTCACCGGATGCCTATGTAGACACCAATATCAAAGGAACACTGAATATAGTACAGGCCGCCCGTGACCTGGGTGTGGAAAAAATTGTCCACACGTCCACCAGCGAAGTGTACGGTACGGCGCAATATGTGCCTATTGATGAAAAGCATCCATTGCAAGGCCAATCGCCCTATTCTGCTACCAAAATTGGCGCTGACCAGATTGCCCTGTCATTTTATCGGTCGTTTGAGACACCCATTACCATCGCCCGCCCCTTTAACACCTTTGGCCCACGTCAATCTGCACGCGCCGTCATCCCTACCGTCATCACACAAATCGCCAATGGCGAGCGCAATCTCAAATTAGGTGCCTTGCACCCCACAAGGGACTTTAATTACATCAAAGACACCGTTAACGGTTTCATTGCCATGGCCGAGTCTGACAATGTGCTTGGCGAAGAAATTAACCTAGGCAGTAATTATGAAATCAGCATTGGCGACACTGTCCAATTAATTGCAGAAGCAATGGACGCCGAAATCACCATTGAAACCGATGAGCAACGTTTACGCCCGGAAAAAAGTGAAGTTGAGCGGCTCTGGGCGGATAACCGCAAAGCCCGTAATCTTCTCGACTGGTCACCCGAGTTTGGCCAACGTGATGGATTTAAACAGGCTCTACTGGAAACGGCTCAGTGGTTCGTTGACCCCAAAAACCTGGCCCGCTACAAACACGGTATTTACAATATTTGATGATGGCCATATCAATAACACTATTAATACTAACGCCAAAAGACCAAAGCAGAGTCTCTGTAGGTTGGGGTGAGGCACGAACCCCAACAAATTCGTACATTCAAACCACCGCTGTTGGGGTTCGTGCCTCACCCCAACCTACAAACTTTACACTGGAAATGGTGGGCAGTGCCTACTCTACCTTTTAACATGTCGCTGGCTGAATCCATTCTCCATATCCTGCGTGAGCTGCTGCCGCAACAGCGTCCCATCGGGTTACATGAGCCCTCGTTTGGGGAACGCGAAAAGGCTCTCACGCTGGATTGTCTGGAAAGTGGCTGGGTTTCTTCTGTCGGACAATATGTCGATCAGTTTGAACATGATCTTTCCACCTATACCGGTATTCCGCATGCCGTTGCCACCGTCAACGGCACTGCGGCCTTGCATACCTGCTTGCAACTGGCGGGAGTCGTTTGTGGTGACGAGGTACTACTACCTGCCCTAACGTTTATTGGTAGTGCCAACCCTGTGGCTTATTTAGGCGGCACACCGCATTTCGTCGATTGCGACGTTGCAACCCTTGGCATTGACCCCACTGCCCTTGCCCTCTATCTTGAAGACATCGCTGAACTGCGCGGTGATGTGTGTTACAACCGCCATACTGACAGGCCCATACGTGCCTTAATGGTGGTACACGTTCTTGGCCACCCGGCGCGCATGGCGGAATTAGCGGATATCGCCGAACGTTATCACCTTGTGCTTATCGAAGATGCCGCAGAATCTCTCGGCTCCTGGCATGATGACCGCCACACCGGAAGTTGGGGGCAATTAACCGCCCTCAGTTTCAATGGTAACAAGATCATTACCTGTGGCGGAGGCGGTGCCATTTTAACAAAAGACCCGGAACTCGCCCAACGCGCCAAGCACCTGACCACGACGGCCAAGGAACCACATCCCTGGCTGTTTGAGCATGATTCCGTTGGCTACAATTATCGTTTACCTAATCTTAACGCGGCACTGGGTTGCGCACAGTTAGCACAACTCCCCGAACGCCTATCGCAAAAACGAGTACTGGCTAATAACTATGTCCAGGCTTTCGAGCATTTATCAGGTGTACATCTACACCAAGAGCCCCCGAATTGCCGCAGTAACTACTGGCTTAATCTGCTTTTATTGCCTGATGTTAAAGCCCGAGATACGTTACTGACGACCGCACACACCGAAAAAATACTGCTTCGCCCCTTCTGGACGCCATTGCATCAGCAGGCCATGTTCAAAAACAGTCCCCGCATGTTATTGCCACAGACTGAATCTCTATTTGCACGTGGTGTATGTTTGCCCAGTTCTGCTCACATCATTGGATAAATTGCTACTTACCCACGATACTAAGGATGCTTGAATATGCAACTGCGGGTTGCTGAGAACAGTTAGCGAAGCTTGAGAAACCCAGATTACCGCTTTTTCATCAAATATTTACTCGGGTTGGTGCCAATTATGAGAAAAAATTAACATTATAAGGTTCTCTCTAAAAATCAATAAATCTCTAATAATCATTTCATATGAAACCGTTAACCCACTAACGCAGGGTAGCAAATTAATTCGGTTATTAAACACATTAACAACCCGCATACTTGTTTTACCATGAATACACCGACAATTTGTAGTTTGTGTTCGCCGCCGTTTTATGTTTACCTTAAATGATATAGGGTTTTAGTGATTATTATAAAGAATTAATGTTTATTAAAAAGGAGTGACGCTTTATGACGTACTTACTATCACAGCATTTTAATTTGCTGATGCGTTTGTTCGCATATCTGCCAATGTCATTGGCACTTCTTTTTTGGGCTGATGTGCAGGCACAAGCGTCTTTGGCTCAATCTTGCGTTATAACTGCCAATGGTGCGCCTTGTTCTTTTAGTAACGCGAATGATTTCGCGGGATTTTCCTTCCGGCATATCAGCTTCGATCCTCTCGACGAACGCACCTCGGCGGACGTGACTGCTAAATTCCCCAACATCACCAACTTCTCCATTAGTGGTGCTAGTGGTGCCATCCGCCACACATCGCAGCACTCTACCAATTTTGCAGGCGAGGGCACCGAAGGTGGTCCAGTAAGCGGTTCCTATCGCATCGACTGGGGGTATTTTGGTGAAACGAGCGTTACAATCACTTTTGCCATACCAGTAATTGCTGTAGGAGGTTTTTTTGGCGGTGATATCGGAAACATCGATGGTACCGACGGGATACTCGTCCAATTTCAAGAAGAAAACGGTATTACCCAGAATTCTAGCTCGGCCACTGCCGCATCTGTCGGCCACGGTTATATTATTAATGGCTCTACAGGCTGCACTGCAATCAACGGTTTTATTGGAATTGACAGCAATGGTGGGCCGAAAATCAAGAGTGTTACTTTTACTGAAAGTCGTGATGCTGGCTCCCTAGACAGTATTTATTTTGGTGTTGCCAACGGCGGAAGTACAGGTAACGGCCCCACATTGTTTCCAGAGAGCGCCTTTGATGCATCAGGCTGCACACAAAACCCAGTAACCCTACCCGTCAGCAGCACCGATACTGACACGGATGGCGATGGCATCCTGGATCTGGCCGATAACTGCCCACTTATCTCCAACCCGTCCCAGGCCGACACAGATGGTGATGATACCGGTGATGTTTGCGACAGTTCTTGTCCGTTAACTCCCATAGGTGGCAAGAGTACCTGGATCTCCAGCGAGAATTCCCATTGGCTTCAACCTTGGGGCAGCCTATGCGATGGCACCACCGCCAATACCACGGATGGTCGGTCAGCTTTGCTCGCGGGTAACTATAAACTCTGTACTGGGCGCGTGAGCCCTCGTAGTTTTGCAGCGCCTGCCTACACGCATCGTGACGATTCCGGCACAGAATATATGCAAGTGAATTTTGGTGCACCGCAAACTGTCACCGGTGTGCGTATGATTCAAATGCCAGCGAATATCTATGTGTCGGGTTTGGTTATCCCACACAAGTACACGGCTTACCTAAAGGATGCGACCATCCTGCTGTCTGATGGCACCAGCTACGACGTCACCTTCCCAGCTCAGGTTGTTGCAGAAGTATCAATTCCATCGTCCGTAACCAGCTCGGCCCGTATTATTGCCAAGACGTTTTACGGCACGTCCACCACAAACCCAGCTTGGTTCGTCGATGAACTTGAGTTTTTTGGGGTAAGCGGCAGTGATGCAATTAGCGCATGTGACGAAGCACCCCCACCACTGGTTGACAGCGATGGCGATGGCGTGCCCGACAGTAACGATGCGTTCCCTAATGATCCAACAGAATCCAATGACTCAGACATGGACGGTATTGGCGACAATGCAGACTCAGACAATGACAACGATGGAATACCAGATTCCAGCGATACCAACCCGCTTGAGGACAACGCTAATGAGGACGCAGATGGTGATGGCATACCCAATCAGCTTGATCCCGATGATGACAACGATGGTGTACCCGACACTGAGGATGCATTTCCGTTTGATCCAACAGAACAAACAGACCTGAATAGCAATGGTATTGGCGACAACAGCGACACCGATGATGATGGGGATGGCATCGCTGACCTCGTGGATAACTGTCCTATCATCGTCAATACTGACCAAGCTAATGCCGACGGTGATAGTCAGGGTGATGCCTGCGACGTATGCCCTATGGACGCCGCTGACGATGCTGATGGCGATGGATTTTGTGCCAATGTTGATAGCTGTCCGCTTATTGCCAATGCGAGCCAAGCCAACGCTGACGGTGATACCTTAGGTGATGCCTGCGACATTTGTCCTAACGATTTCAACAACGATAGCGATAGCGATTTAATTTGTGGGGACATCGATAACTGTCCCGTTGATATCAACCCAGAGCAAATGGACAACGACAACGACGGCATTGGCGACGTGTGTGATCTTGATGACGATGCAGATGGTATCGACGATGCAGTTGACAATTGCCCAATTAATGCCAACTCAGATCAGTCCGATGTGGACTTTGATGGTCTCGGTGATGTGTGCGACCCAGTCTTCAATGGCGGTGCAGTCGTCAATGTCATCAACGTGACTATTGCTGATGCAGTGGCACTAATTACCACCGCCAACCCACCGGGCGGCAATGGTCTCATCAATAAGTTAACCGGTAAGGACGGTGTTGTTGCGATGATTGGTTCCGCCGCCAGCGATTATCAAGCGGGCTTCATTGATCGTGCCACCTACCAAAACCTGTTGTTGGAAGCGCTCGATAAACTCACCGACTTCGACTCCCAGCTTGCTGCCAAGATCAGTAATGGTCAAATCGTAGGCTCCGAGTTGATTGATGCCAGTGCGTACATTCGGCAGCTCATAAACATCTTGCTAGACAACTGAATTGCGAGTGCTATGTTTATCGCAACGACTATCTAGATCAAGCTGGCTTTCATGTCCAGCTTGATCTACAACACCGACCAGACTATATAGAGCCTCAAGTCCGGCGGGCGATAGCTGAATGCAGATCAGGAACAGGTGGCCTGTGTTTTCACCATCCAAGGTTACACCCTTACCTCTGTTTGTTAGTTGTGTAAACTGAGTCTCTTCAATTACTCTGTGCATTACGATAAACAAACGAATCAATCAACCCAGATGGGTTAATGCGTCTCTTAAATCAGACGACCAACAGGCCAAAAGGGTCAATGATGAAAATTAATATACTGGGCATCGGAACCATGGGGAGCCAAGTCGCCAGCCTGCTAGCAATCCTTGGATATGAGGTTATTGCCTGGAATCGATCTGACTTGGAAGCCAAACAAAAAAAATGTCAACGTAATCGTCGAATTCTTGGCCGAAAACTTACGGATGCGGGAGGTGAAATCCATTTTACCAATGACGTAAAAACACTCTCCGCCGCACTCACCATTGAAACACTGGAAGAAAACCTGGATACAAAGAAACAAGTAATTCGTCAGCTCCCTTACGACCTTTCTATACATGGTTTTTTTTCCAACACATCATCATATCGTCCAGAAGAAATACACCCCGCTGCGGGAGGACTTCACTTTTTTAACCCCATACAAACACTTCGTTTAGTCGAACACCTGACGCCTCCCCAACCCACAAAACAGGGAAACCAACTCATCGCGCTGCTGGCTGAAAACAATTTCACAATGGTCGATGTAAAAGCAAACCGGGGTTACGTGGGGAATGTCCTATTATTCGCTGAAATATCAGCCACACTTAAATTGGTCGATAATTATAAATATACAACAGAAACCATTGATCAAATCACCAACAGCATTGGTCGAGAAACCAGTATATTTTCCATTATCGACCTCATTGGCATTGACACAACCAAACGAATTCTTGACAACTTACATGAGGAAGATTCGAGCATTTATGTCTCGCCTTTGTTAAGCAAAGCAATGTCACTCAATATCTATGGGCGTAAAAATCGGACAAGCATTCTTGAGGTTATCAATGGTTAACGCTTACACAGTGATACCTGTAAATAACAATGAAACTTTACGCCAGCACCGAGAGGCAATATTCGCGCTTTTTACCCTCTGTTTTGGCCATAAAATAGATCCAAAATTGTGGGACTGGGCCTACCAAAATAATCCTTGCGGGGATGCCTACGTCCACTTGGCATATAAGAACAAAGCGTTAGTGGGCCATTATGCAATGATACCTCAGCATTATTATAATCATACCCAACAACACACGGTGGCCCTCTCCATGACAACGATGGTGCACCCCGCACATCGTCGTGCAGGTCTGTTCCAAACTCTTGCCGAAGCAAGCTATGCACAAGCAAGCGAAGATGGGGTGCTAGCGGTGTTGGGTTTCCCTAATAGCAAATCAACGCCAGGTTTTAAAAAACGTCTGCAATGGCAATGCAGCGATGACTATCAAATCGTAAAAACAAAAACCAAGGTTCAGGAGGGTGCTGATCAGTTTCTCACAATAAACCCCAATGAATTCTGTAAGCGCTTTCAGTCTCATGACAAGCGCTTCATGCTTAATCTATCCCAAAAAGATTTGCTGGCCTGGCGTCTATCAAAACCGGGCGTGAACTATATGCTTCTGGAGGGGGAGCAACAGACACTATTCATCGTCAAACCATACCTTGACACGCTGGACGTGGTTTTTGCGAGCACCCCAAATATTCCCTCCGGCCTGCTTTCCTTTGCAAAAAAACAAGGCTACTCTGCACTGATGTCGTTCTCAGGAAACCAAGGCCCGCAAATGGAAAATGGTGATGGCGTTCAATACCGATTCGGCTATCGTACTTTCCAAAAAAATAATATTAGCTTTTCACCCCAACTCATCATGTCTGACGTATTCTAATAACAATGAAAATTCTTGCTTTTACAGGAATCCGTTCCGATTACGATTTGCTCAGCGGTGTCTTTCGTAGATTACATAAAGACCCTCAATTTGAAATCGGACTAATCGTGAGTGGCGCGCACTTATCGCCAACCTATGGATTAAGTGTTAAGAACATCGAAGCTGATGACATTCCCATCATCGCTCGTATCGAATCGCTTATCGACTCCAATACCAGTGCTAGCCGTCTCAAATCGGCCTCCATCGTACTACAAGGTTGCCTACCCTGCCTGGAAGCCTACAAACCAGATCTGATTCTGTACGCAGGTGACCGAGAAGACGTCATCGTCGGTGCACTAACGGGTGCCTTCCTGCGCATTCCAACCGTTCACTTTTTTGGTGGTGACCACGCTACTGATGCCAACGTGGACAATCTTGTTCGACATGCTGCATCGAAGCTATCAACCTTCCACTTTGTCAGTCACCCACAACACGCTCAACGACTGCAATGCATTGGGGAAATTCAAGAACGCATCCGGGTTGTTGGTAATCCTGCGCTCGACCGCTTCGTCACCACGCCACTCATCAGCAAACAAAAAACTCTTGAGTCCCTGGGCAAGCCGCAATGGGATAACTACGCGTTAGTGATCTACCATCCCATTCTTGGTGAAGAAGCCCATGCTGCCGAGTACTTTAATCAAGTGCTCTCTGCAGTTAATGCCTCGGGCACCCCGGCTGTTGTCAATTATCCCAACGTCGATGCCGGTAGTCGTGAGATCATCGCGGCCATGGAGCAGTGGAAAAGCAATGATAATTTCATCTTTTTTAAAAATCTGCACTCCGAGCAATTCACTAACCTGATGCGTCACGCATCAATCATGGTTGGCAATTCCAGCGCTGGACTACTTGAAGCCCCTATCATCCCGCTTGCAGCCGTAAATGTCGGCAGTCGGCAACGTGGTCGCCTAGCGGCTAACAACGTCCTTTTTGTCGATCAAGACGAAGCCGCTATTCGGCAGGGTATCGCTCAGGCATTGTCGACAGGTTTTCAGAAACAACTGAAAGATATTGTTTCTCCTTATGGGCAAGGAGACTCGGTAGAAAAAATCATTATCGCATTGCGTACGCTTCCCGTGTGCCAACTACTCAACAAGGCAGAGGATCCTCTAACATGAATACAGTGCTCATCATCGCCCCCCATCCGGACGACGAAACGCTGGGCTGCGGCGGTACTTTGTTACGGCTGGCCGAACAAGGTACCCGCTTAGGCTGGTTGATCGTTACCGGAATGACTGAGGATTACAGTGATGTGCAGCGGCAGGATCGTGCTAATAGTATTGCCAAGGTCACAACAGCCTACAATTTCGAGAAGGTGTACCCGTTAGACCTACCCACCGCTACACTCGATACCCTACCAATGAACGAGCTGATTGGCGCCATCAGCAGTGCTATCAATGATTTTCAGCCCAGCGAACTATTGTTACCCCACCGTGGCGATGTGCATAGCGATCACCGTGTGGTATTCGATGCTTGTGTAGCATGCAGTAAATGGTTTCGTTATCCTTTTATCAAACGAATAATGAGTTACGAAACCATATCCGAAACCGATTTCACCCTATCCGGTAGTGACAACAGCTTTCACCCCAGCGTATTTTTCGACATTAGCAAACACCTGCAGCGCAAACTGGAAATTATGGCTATGTACCCAAGTGAATATGGCGAATTTCCTTTTCCGCGTAGCGCTAAAGCACTCACTGCACAGGCCCATCTGCGCGGTAGCCAAGCCGGCTATCAGGCTGCAGAGGCTTTCATGTTACTACGAGAACGTAATGACTGACGTGTATGTCATCGCCGAGGCCGGCGTCAATCACAACGGCGAACTCAAGCGCGCGTTAGCCATGGTGGATGCTGCTTCCGAGACCGGTGCGGACGCGGTGAAATTTCAGACCTTCCTGCCCGCGGCCCTGGCGAGCAAACATGCTGTGCAGGCCAACTACCAAATTCGCAACCAGGCGGACTCTCAAGATGATGGGGATTCTCAGCTCACCATGTTACACCGTCTAGCCCTATCCTTTGCCGATCATCATGCGCTGCTAACTCATTGCGCAAAATGCAATATTGAATTTCTTTCGTCACCTTTCGACCTAATCAGTGCCCGTTTCCTGTTGGAAGAACTCGCTTTGCCGCGACTCAAACTCGGCTCCGGTGAACTCACCAATGGCCCACTGCTATTACAAATCGCTCAGTCGGGACGACAGCTGATTCTCTCCACTGGCATGGCCACACTCCACGAAATTCGTGAAGCCTTGGGCGTGATTGCTTTTGGACTTTTGCAGGATAGCACACCACCATCGCGTACCACCTTTCGCGATGCCTTTGCGCAACCACAGGCACAGGCATTATTGAAAAAACACGTCACCCTACTGCACTGCACCACCGAGTATCCCTGCCCGTTGGATAAGGTGAACCTACGCGCCATGGACACCCTGGCCGAAACATTTGCTTTGCCCACTGGCTATTCCGATCACACTCTGGGCATTCACGTCTCGCTCGCTGCGGTGGCGCGAGGCGCACAACTCATTGAGAAACATTTCACTCTGGATCGCCAGTTACCAGGCCCAGACCACCTTGTTTCATTAGAACCCGACGAACTTAAAACGATGATCGATGGTATTCGTGACATTTCTCGCGCGCTAGGCTCGGCTGATAAGGCCCCCACTCCGGAAGAGAAAAACAACATGAGCGTCGCCCGAAAAAGTCTGGTCGCCGCGCAGGCCATTCGCCGCGGTGATACTTTCACTACCGAGAATGTCACCATCAAACGCCCGGGCAGTGGCCGATCCCCCATGGATTACTGGGCAATTCTGGGGCAAACCGCCCGACAAAATTATGACGCTGACGAGGTGATTTCATGAGCAAGCCAGTAATCATTATCGGTGCTGGCGGCCATGCCAAGGTGCTCGCTGAAAGCTTGCTTCGCGGCGATCAAACGATCCTCGGCTTCACCGATCCAGATGCCAGCGCCACCTTATTCGAGGGCATTCCCTATCTAGGTACGGATGCAATCATTTTCGAGCACCGTCCCGAGGAAATTTTGCTGGTCAACGGTCTAGGTTCAGTGGGTGACAACCGTACCCGACAGGCGATGTTTTCCAGCTTCACGGCAAAGGCTTACCGTTTTACCCGCGTAATCCACCCAAGCGCCATCATCAGCCACATCGAGGTGGAAATGGGATCGGGCTGTCAAATTCTCGCCGGAGCACTCATTAATCCCGGCGCCCGACTCGGTAACAACATCATTATTAATTCCCATGCGGTAGTAGAACACGACTGCCGGATCGGTGACCACGTGCATATCAGCCCCGGGGCCATCATTTGTGGCAATTGCACCATTGATGACATGGCCTACATTGGTGCCAGCTCCACGCTGAAGCAAGGTGTGAACATTGGCAAAGGGGCCATCATCGCGGCCGGCGCGGTGGTCATAAATGACGTCCCATCGTACACCCTGATGGCCGGTGTGCCCGCGCAGCAAAAACACCAATTGCAGGGAGGTGTAAAATGAATCCACGCGATGTACTCGTAGTAATTCCTGCGCGCGGCGGCTCAAAGGGTCTGCCGGGTAAAAACATTAAGCAACTGGGTGATTTACCGCTGCTGGGCTGGACGGCCGAAGCACTACACCAAAGCAAACTGTGCGAGTCTCGTTGCATACTCAGCACCGACGACGAAACCATTGCCGAAACCGGCCGCGCCTGTGGCTTGGAAGTACCTTTTCTGCGCCCGGCAAACCTGGCCGATGATAACGCCTCTTCCGTGGATGTCGTGCTGCACACGCTGAACTGGCTAGCCAAAACGCACAATGAAACTCCCGACTTTATTCTGCTGCTGCAACCCACCTCGCCCTTCCGCCCTCCGGAGGTTATAGACCGGGCCTGGGAGATGTTACAGGCCGATGAAAACCTGGATGCCGTCATCGGCACCAAGGCCATCCAGCGAAACCTCAACACCCTGTTTCTGTCTAATGAATCCCAGTACCTTCAGCCAGTAAGTACAGCAAATATCACTACGACCCGGCGACAGGATAGTCCAGGTCTACTAACACCCAACGGCGCCCTTTATCTGGTGCGCCACCAGTCTCTGCGCAAAAATGGCCATTTTTTCCCGCCCGCCACCGCCGCCCTGCCGATGGATGCTATCACGAGCCTGGACATTGACGACGCCACTGATTGGAGCATGGCCAAGGCCATGCAAAAACTAAGTTGGAAGGCATCGCCTGCGAGCAACTAATAACACCCAACTTGCGTATTCTTTCCGCAAAACATCACCCTTTATTGACCTCACTACATCAGCCCTCGAGAGCCTAGCCGTGAACGACTGGAAACCCTTCGCCGTACCTTCCACCACCAGCGTTAAACGTCCCGGCAGTGGTCGATCGCCGGTGGACTATTGGGAATTGCTCCGGTAATCGAGCGACAAAATTATGACGCTAACGAGATCATCCAATGACTAATCCGCTGAAAGAACAGCTTATTTTATTGGGAGGCGGTGGCCATGCAGCGGTACTGGCAGAAATATTCTCAACGTTAAATATACCACTGCTCGGCTTTACCGATGTCGACACTGCCAATGCACAACAAAAGTTACCGGCACTCAACTTTCTCGGCGACGATAACTCCCTGTTCAATACTTACCAACCGGAAGACATCATTCTTATCAATGGACTAGGGTCTACGGGTTCGACAATGCGCCGAGAGGACATATTCAAGCTATTTATTGCAAAAAATTACGCTTTTTTAGATGTTTTTCACCCCACAGCCATTATCAGCCTCTCAGTACAAACCCACCAGGGACTGCAAGTTCTTGCCGATGCTATTGTTAATACAGGCGTCATCATCGGGACCAATGTATTAATCAATAGCCGGGCTGTGGTGGAACATCATTGCAACATTGGTGACCACTGCCATATTGCCAGTGGCGCGGTGGTTTGTGGTGACTGCAACATCGGCCAATCCGTACATGTGGGTGCCGGAGCGGTGGTTAATCAAGGTATCACTATCGGGGATGGCGCGATTATTGCTTCTGGAGCAGTAGTCATTGCAGATGTTGCTGCCGGTAGTGTTATGGCCGGAGTACCTGCAAAGCGTAAATCCTAATATTTACCTAAACTCATATTGAGTCAGGAACGCGTGAACTTGCACGATTAAACCAGGAACAAAAGATCATGAGCAATTTATTGAAAGGAAATTTCAATACCGAAAAAACGGTCGTCGATACCAACACCAGTGAAGAAAGCCTGGAGCAACGTTTTGAGAAAGAAGCCCTCAAAAAACTGGGGGGCAGTATCGCCTTCGTTGCCAAAAAAGAAGTGCATTGGGGTGATAACGACGACTCAAAGAAAGATTGATGGCTACTCAATCGATGGACAATGGTACGGCTAATACCCTCAATAAAGACCACAATTCCCTCCCTTCATTAGGCATGGAATTAGTCGCCCATATGGGTGACATTACTCGTGATCGCATACAGGATATGGCGCTAGAGAATGCGCGCAATAATCTTACCGCCATTCAGAATGGGGAAAGCTTAAAAGCCCTACGTAACATCGACCTCGGAAAAGGCGACAAAGCCATTATTATTGCCGCTGGCCCAAGCCTGCGCCGTAAAAACGTCGCTGAACAGTTGTTGAGTACGAACTACGATGGCGCCATTATCGCCACTGAAAGTTCCATGCTCTATTGTCTACGACAGGGCATTATCCCCGACTTGGTTGTGACGGTTGACCCCCACCCCAAACGCATCGTGCGATGGTTTGGAGACCCGGATTTAACCCAGGCCGATTTAAAAGCCGACGATTACTTTGAACGTCAGGACCTCGACACCAGTTTTTCTGAAGCCCTGCGCACCAACGACGAAATACTCGAACTGTTGAACAAGTACGGCCCACAAATGCGTATCGCGGTATCCTCTTCTTCCGCCAACACCGTCGTCACCCGTGCTCATCAATCCGCTATGCAAGTGTACTGGTGGAACCCCATGTATGACGACATGGATCAACCTAATAGTGTTACCCAGACTCTGCTAACAGAAAATGGGCTCCCCTGTGTCAATGCCGGTGGTAACGTCGGTTCCGCTGCCTGGATGATGGCCAATGCAGTACTGAACAAACAACGCATCGCAGTGACCGGCATGGACTTGGGGTATTACGCTGACACACCCTACAAAAACACTCAGTATTACCACGAAGCCGTAGCATTGGTCGGCGAGGATAGGCTCGATGAAATCTACATGCCCATCTACAACCCGCATTTGGAACAATGGTTTTATACCGACCCGGCTTACATGTGGTACCGCGAGTGCTTGTTGCAAATGACCGCTCATGCCACCTGTGAAACCTATAACTGTACCGAAGGCGGTACTTTTTTTGGTGACAACATTCATTTCATACCACTGTCTGAGTTTCTGGCGGCGTAAATGTTTATTCTCTCACAACATAAATTTCAACGTCCTCATGTAGGGTGGGCAGTGCCCGCCAAATACATCCCGTTCAAGCCTCAATGGTGGGCATTGCCCACCCTACCAATAACGGTTTCGTTAACCAGTGCCAAACACGGGTAAAACATTATGGCCAAAATACTTTTCATCAATCCGTTAGTGCGTGAAGAAGATGATCCGCGTCATGTCCCTTATGGAATCGCCCTGCTGGCGGCCATTGCGATGCGTGATGGCCATCAAGTCCAGGTCTATGATGAAAATGCCTGGCGTAAAGGCGCCGATGTACGGGAACAAGTGCTCAATGCCGATCATTGGGATGTTATCGCGTTAGGCGGAATCACTACAGCCTATGGTTCAATCAAAACCATTGTTAAACATGCCCGTGCCACCTGCCCTGATACTTTGATCATATTGGGTGGTGGCGTATTAACGTCTCTGCCACGAGACATGATGGACTTTTTACCGGAAGTGGATGTAGGTGTGATCGGAGAAGCATTTGTCACGCTACCGGAAATATTATCCAAAATCGATGCCGGACAGACTGACTGGGAAAATATTGATGGGATTATTTGTCGGCGAACACTTGCCGACGAACAAAATTCTGATACAGGCTCAGAACTGGTTATTTCCGGCCAACGCACCCTTATTCCTGATCTTGATAGCCTGCCCTATCCCGCATGGGATTTATTTCCTCTGGAAGAAGTGTATTTCCCCAACAGCCAAGTATTATTTTCTGAAGAAGGTATGCTCGCGCAACGTCGACTGGATATTAATGCCAGCTATGGCTGCTCGTTAATCTGTCGGTACTGCTATCACCTCGGTATCGCCGGTGATATGAAATACGAGAAGGATGAAAATAACAACATCCAAATCGAATTCGACAAGCCCGGAAATTATAGCCGCACCATCCGCTATCACAGCCCGGAATACATTGTTGGTTTGGTCAAACATGCCTACGAAAAATACAATCTAGACTTCATCGGCTTTCTCGATGAAAACCTGATGACCATGGACCAGTATTCCAAACGCACCTGGCTCAAGGAAATTTGTCGGCTCTGGATCGAAAATGGAATGCAGCCTACCTGTATTCATGACGGTATAGAACACGATGAAAATTGCACAGGTGTGCATTGGTCTGGTACCAGCCATGCCACGCTATGTAATAAGGAAACACTAGAAGTTATGCGTGAGGCCGGTTGCTCACACCTAATATACGGCTACGAATCATTTTCCCCCCATGTCATGAAAACCATTGGGAAAGGTGCGACACCAAAAACCAACATGCGCAGTTTTTTCTGGACCCTGGAATCAGGAATCCGCCCCATCCCCAATCAAATTATTGGTTTTCCAAACGAAGACTTTCAAGCGATATACGACAATATGGCGGCTTGGGAAAAGCTGGGCATCGTCGTCAAACCCTTCTTCGCCACACCCTACCCCGGTTCTGAATGGTTTACGGTGTACCGCGACTGGATTGAGGAACAATACGATGGCAATTTGGAAAAATACATATTGGATCTGGGTGACGCCACACGCATAACGGCTGTTATTTCTCACAATTTTAATGCCGTTGAATTGCTCGGACTGCGGGAACTGATGATGAGCTTCGATTACAAACGCATTGGTGAGTATGAACAATACTGGCGTAATAACCATAACATCCCAGAAGGTGAACCCTCAACAATTTTCAAAGATCCTGTCGACAAATCGACAGTAAAAAAGACCACCAACATCAAGCTCGTCGGCCGTATCGACACTGCTGCAAAATAAATTGAATAAGACACAGAGCCCAATGGATGCCAATCAGCGACTATTAGATGCCAGTCAGTTACTAATAGTCATACCGGCTCGCGGTGGGTCAAAAGGCTTACCCGGCAAAAATGCCAAAAAATTGGGGCGTTACCCATTATTACAATGGACATACGACGCGGTAAAACTCGCAGGATTAACCGATGCACACTGCATCTTAAGTACTGACGACAATACGATTGCCGATATTGGCAAAGAAATAGGCTTACCGGTGCCGTTTATTCGACCAAATGAACTTGCGACTGACACTGCCACGGCCGTTGATGTCGTTAAACATGCCATTGACTGGTTTGAGAAGGAACAACACGTTCAGGCAAAATATGTCATGTTGCTACAACCCACTTCGCCATTTCGGCCTCCCCAGATTATTCGAGAAGCGTTCCGGTTAATCAACGATGCTACTACTAATACTACGAATAATAATAAGAAAATCGACGCCGTTATCGGCACCAAACCCATACATCGCGCATTGGGTACACTATTTTATGCCGATCAAAATAACGCGCTGTCTGCGCTTAAGCCGCAAACTGAGCTGATCACCCGGCGGCAAGATACCCGCACCCTATTCACACCCAATGGTGCCATGTACATCATTACCTGTGAGGTATTAAAAGCGCAAAACACCCTGTTTCCCGAACATACCTACGGCATTCAGATGGATCAAATTCAAAGCCATGATATTGACGACCCCAAAGACTGGGCCATAGCAAATTCATATGTCGATGCCGATCTAAGTTGGCGTTCAGACAACCCTGGGAGCATGCACTAAGCCATGCCAAAAACCACCGCACATATTAATGACTGGAAAAAGGCCGCGGTAAACTCCAGCGCCAATATGAAAGACGTATTGATGGCCATTTCAGAGGGTAATATGCAAATTGCAGTAGTGGTGGATGATGGCTGTCACCTCACTGGTACCGTCACCGACGGTGATATCCGTCGTGCATTATTACGGGGTGATGAACTCGATACCACCATCACCTCATTCATGAACGACAACCCCATTACCGGCTTACTAGATGAAGATGAATCACTCTGGCAACGCACGATGCAAAGACATACCCTGCGTCATTTACCCCTACTCGATGCCAACGGCTGTGTCGTCGGGCTCGCCCGGTATGAGCCACCCAAGGAACCGAGCCATGACAACCCTGTCGTGTTAATGGCAGGTGGGCTAGGGACTCGTTTACATCCACTCACACAATCACAGCCTAAGCCGTTACTTGAGGTAGGGTCAAAACCCATTCTTGAAACCATCATTGAGAACTTTGCTGACCACGGTTTCCATAACATCTACCTTTGCATCAATTACAAAGGAGAGATGATCAAAGATTACTTTGGGGACGGCAGCCGCTGGAACGTCAAAATTGAGTATATAGAAGAACACAAACGTATGGGTACCGCCGGCGCACTCAGCTTGTTACCAAAGCGACCCAACACGCCTTTTTTCGTCATGAACAGTGACTTATTGACCAAAGTCGATTTCGTACGTTTATTGCGATTCCACCAAAAACAAGCAGGCAGCGCCACGCTTTGTACTCGGGAATATACCCACCAGATTCCCTATGGCGTAATAAACCTGGACGGCCATGAAGTGGTCGACATGGTAGAAAAACCGACTCACCGTTTCAGCGTTAATGCCGGGATTTACGTCCTGGAACCCCATACACTGGACGACATCCCAGATGATTGTTTTTTTGATATGCCAAGTTTAATTAATACTCTACTGGACAATAAAAAACCCGTCAGTAGTTTCCCTATTCATGAATATTGGATAGATATTGGACGAATTCAGGAATTTAGGAAGGCTCGAGAAGATTACGATGAAAATTTTTAATTTCTCAATCCCAAACCTTTGAATAAAGTAGAAAAATACACTACATTATTCTTCGTTAGGCGTTAATTAATATTCGGCATACAGAAAGCGGGAATTAATTATCCATTTCACCACTCACAAAGACAAACATAAAGTTAAACATCATGACACCTTCAATTATGGATGAAGAAGTAGTGTTACATACCACCACCGATCTGGATTCAAATTTAGAGAAAGGTATTATTTCTTGCAGTGAATCAAAATCTGATTCGACAGCTGATTCGCCGGAAAATTTCCTACAGGGAAATTTATCGTTGCTGGAAAAAAATTACCCGAAAGTATACTCCTGCTTAACGCAGGATTCATTATCCTGCAAAATAGAACGTTCAACGCTTGATAATAACTCCCTGAACATTACCACAAACCAAAAAAGCATTAACATATCATCACAGCGACGAGATGAAGCGCTTTCGAGTGTTAGCAAACCCTCAATAGTCCAACCTACCTATCTTCTCATTGGCTTGGGTGTAGGAGATGAATTATTCAAGCTGTTCGAGTTTACTACCCCCCCCTTCTCTGAACTTCCCAATTTCAAGTTACCGATATATGTCGTAGAACCTGATCCGCTGATGCTCATCGCAGCAATGTGGTTACATGATTTTACAGAAATCATTCTGTCCAGCCGTGTCCTGTTTTTTATTGGTGAGAAGTCAAGCACAGAACTTTTGAAGTTCTTCAAAACACATCGCACGGCAATATATCCTACTCACACTATTAATTACTGGTATTCCACTGATGACCCTATTGTTCAAGAGAACATTAAAAATATAGGTGAAATCAGGAATACAACAAGTGTCGTCACCTATAAATTACGTATTAAAACCAGAAAATATTACGACAACATTTCACAGAAAGAATGGCATGAGCTATTTAAAAATAAAAATCGACCACTCCGTATAATGGGATGGACTTCACGGTTTACAACCTTTTTACAGTATTGTACGCGAGATCTTTTGGCAGGGTTCACTGAGCTTGGCCATGACGTAAAATTTTATTGTGAAGATACAGACATCAGTCGTATCAACCAATACGACATATTAACCACTATAGATGAATTTAAACCGGATTTAATCATCGTAATTGATCATTTTAGAGATGAGTTTCCGTACCTTCCAATAAATATTCCCTATGTGAACTGGATACAGGACATGTTAGAAAACATCACTAATCCAAAATTTAAAATTACAAACCCACTTGATTTCACATATGTTTTTGCTTCGAAATGGTTAGAGGATTTAAAAATAATTCCAGCGTATTCTGAACACATTGTTGATGTTCTTAATTTAGGAATAAATAAAAACACATATTACCCAATAAAACCTGATAAAAAAACATTCGACGTATTATATGTATCACATTTACTAGACATAAGCTTGACATTACGCCCCTTCATCACTCGATCATTACCTTTCCATAAAAACCTTGAAGAAATAAATATACTTAAAAATAAGTTTATTTCTGAAGATGAACTCATTTTAATGTATAAGAATATAGCTGAAGAATTTGATAGCTTAGTTATTGATGACCTATGGAAGTATAAATCTGACCCAACAACGTTGGAATACTTTATTGTTAATACTCTTAAAAAAAATCACATTTCTGACAATGAAATTGTACGCCAACACTTCATGCAGTCACCAAGAGTAAGCTATGACATATACTTTGCAATAAAGACAAGGCCGCTCATTTCAATGATCAAGCAAGGTGTAGATATTCGAATTTACGGAAAAAATTGGAATAAAGTACAGGAATTATCACCTTATTCTCGTGGCCCAATAAAAAATGGAAAAGATTTAAACTCAGCTATGAATCAGGCAAAAATTTGCTTAAACAATAGCCCGGGAACATCTTTACATATGCGTGCCCTTGAAATTCTGGGGTCCGGTAGCTTTATGTTGAGCAGAGACATTAATCCAGATGATTCAGACATTAAACATTTTTTCAAAAAAAATGAAGAAATATATTTCTTCTCAAATGAAGACGACATTACAAGCATCGTTAACTATTGGTTAGAAAATGAAACTGAACGAAATATTAAAAGCCTGTCTGCACATAAAAAATCATTAGAGATTTTCGAATATAAAATAATTGCAGAAAAAATTATAAACGCAATCCCAGAAAGATTTTAAAATAACACAATGAAAACTACAGTCTTATTAAGATAAAGCACCTGTTAGTAATCAACACTACAATAAAATTGATTGGTCGCACGTGAACTCAGGTTATAAATAACCTAAAATCATCAAAAAAGGAAACAATTATGCTGACACATTGCAAACACCCATGGTTTGATATTTGGGTAAATGCCGCTGGTAAAGTCACGTGCTGCCCTCAAAACAAACGATCATTTGGTAACTTATACACCGAATCATTTGAAGCATTATGGAATAGCTCTACCGCCCAGGATGTGAGGGAAAATATTTTCAATGGAGAGTATGAAAAGGCGGGATGTGATAAAGAATGCCCTTACTTGAGAGGTGATTTCAAACACCCTTCTTCCCCCCCGCCCAACGAAGAACTCATTAACCCTGAGTTCGACGAGCCAATTTGTGAATCTTCATACTCTATAAATTACGAAATAATACAAAAAGAATATAAAAATGGAACAATAAAACTTAAGGGGAAACCATTATTTATAGATATTCAGCCTCTCCTATTGTGTAATTCCGACTGTTTTATGTGTGGACAACCTCACAAAGACCCAACAAAGCTATCTGATGAGATTATGACAAAACTAGATCCTCTTAAACCTTACGCCAATTATTTTAGATGGCAAGGAGGAGAGGTTTTTTTATTAAAAAACTTTACAGATTATATTGAAAACTTTGATAATGATTTAATGCCAAATCTTAGACGTTATATAATTACAAACGGATCAAAAGTGACTAATGATGTCGTAGAACGATTAACAAATGTTGAGAGACCCGTACATTTTTTAGTCTCCATTGATGGAGCAACTGAAGAAACTCACTACAAAGTAAGGCGAAGAAAATATTTTAAACAAGCAATGAAAGCACTAAAGTTGCTAGCCAACAAACAAAAGGAACAAGGCAGAAAAGACCTAGTTAGATGGAATTACGTTGTAATGAAATCTACATTGGGAGAAATGAAATTAGCAATAAAATTAGCAAGCGAAATTGGGGTCGATATTAATTTTGCTCCGATTCAAGGGAATTACCCTGATGAAAACATATTCAGGTATCAGGACATTATGCCTAGAGACGAGTTAATTTCAATTATAAGTAATATAGAATCCTACTCAACTAATTTTGATATTAACATCTCAGGATTTGTTGGTATCCATGAAAGATTATCCAATATTAGTAACATGGAAGACAGTAACCCCTTGAAAATTTGTATTTCTCCATAAATATGGAAATTTATTCGAAGAATGCATATTTCCAATAATGGTAATCCTTACACGCATTAAATGACTATATTTGAGTATATTCGACCAAGTAAGGTGGAAATAACAAATAATCCACGGCTCCTTTTTTAAAGGTTTTAATAACATCATCGTCACCGGAGACAATCGGTTCCTCATGAAAGTTAAAAGAAGTATTTATCAATGCAAGCTTACCACTTCGTTCAAACCATACATTTAATAAGTGGTAAAAAAAATTATTATCTGACTCTGTCACTATTTGTGGCCGAGCCGTATTATCAACATGTACTACAGCGGGACAGTTTTTTACAAAGTCCTTAGTGACGTTATAGGTAAGTGTCATATGTTTTGAGGATTCCAGGGGCTTGTAATCCATTAAGCTCCTGTGTGCTAAGTCACACGATATCGCGGGAGCAAAAGGCATGAATTCTGTCCGGCCTAGCCTTTCATTTAACACAGAATTGATGGATTTATTATCACACGAAGCAATAATACTCCTATTTCCAAGAGATCTCGGGCCAAATTCACATCGCCCTTGAACTAAGCCTATAATTTTATTATTGATTAGAAGGTCTGACACTGTTTTAAAAATATCATCCGGCTTAGTAACACTAAAATTATCATTCTCTAGCCGTGCTTTTATTTTATCAACATTAATGGACGGGCCTAAATAAAGAGTAGGAATACGTTTTTTTTTGTTATTATCCTTTTCGTAATAGTATTTATATACAGACCCAGCACATACGCCACCATCTCCCATATTAGGGTATACAAATATACTCTCAACCTCATCCATATTATATATACTTTGATTAAGCTTAACATTACCAAAAACCCCCCCGGCCAAACATATGTTAGACACGGATGTTTTTATTATATATTTTTTTATTATTTCCTGAAGAATGTTTTCAATATGACGCTGAGCCGCAGCAGCGATATCTTCACGGCAAAATGTAGATATCTCTAATTTTAAAAGGTCAGAATAATTGGAAAAAAAGGGTGTATAACGCATTCCTGGGTACGAACGGATCATACCATCCTCCAAACCAATCATTTTTTTCATTAAGGGAAGCGCTTTTAACGGGTCGCCGTAAGCAGCTAATCCGGTTATTTTTCCTTCATGCCTATTTGGTTTGAATCCACATAAATGTGTTATACGACCGTAGAAATACCCCAAACTTTCCCAGCTATGAGAATAATACAATTCTTTAATTTTATTAGATTTCGCAAGTGAAATTGTTAATGACTTGTAATCACCCCGACCATCAGCCGTTATAATTAGCGCACTTTCATATTCGGAAGTAACATATGTGGAATATTTATGCGAGTCGTGATGGTTGCAAAAGTATGTCGAAACCCCTTTAAACTTTTTTAATATTTCCAGTTCAAACTCTTTTTTATGTCCTGAATCTATAGCAGTTTCAATAATAATACGAGAAAGAATTATTTCTTTTTCGTCAGCATTATATTCCTGCATTCTGTCATTTATTGATGAAAATAAAGTTCCATCAAACTCCGCACCGGAAAACCCAAAACAAACTAAATCTATATTTTTCGGCTCTATTCCTGCTTCATTTAGACACCAGTCAATAGACAATCTTGGATAACTGCAATCAAGCTTAATTCTTGATAATCGTTCTTCATTAACTGCATATTTAAGCTCGTTGTTAACAAATAATGCTGCTCCACTCTCACCTCCAAAAGATATTCCAAGAATATTCATATTAAAAATAATTCCTTATTTAAAAATTAATTTAACGCGAAATAACAAGACGTAAAAAAGTTTATTTTGGTTATATTCGAATATAATAAAAACAGGATAATATAAGTTTTATTTCATTAAACACTACTGTCCCGTTAATTTCATATCTCTCATACCACTAAGTGATCTAATAGTGACGTTATTTTGTCGGTTAAACAGCGAAGCATATCGAGCCAACGGGGCAGCAGTGTTCATTAAATTATAGTGGTTTATCATCCGGCTCTTAAGTCGCGAGTGAAGAGTAACAATAAAATTTATGTTTGACTTAATATTTTCATAAAATTTTTAATACGGCTCTCCCCAATTTCAGATGAATGTGTGAACGAAGATGTGTTGTATTTACTATAATAATAGTCATTAGAATTCATTTTTCGGGTAAGTCGGTATAATGAAATTACTCGAATACATACTTCCATTTCACTCAGGCTTGATATTTTATTTACATAGCTATCCCACACATGGTTTAGCTGGCTCATATTATATATCTCGGAATGTAGCGCCCCTTGATTGATGGGGCTAGATATTTTTAGATCTTTGCTATTAATTATTGATGTGGAATGCTCATTAGCACCAAAAACAACACGGAAATTCTCATCATAATGATTAAAATCCAAGTCAAACTCATTATCCGGTGAATAATAACTGAGATTTAACATTTCCGCGTCTTTTCTAAACTGTGCTGGGTGAAATGCACCCCACTGGGAAACAAATACATCATCTATCATATCATTAATAAATTGCTTGTTATCCTCCAAAGGGAATACGATGCCAAACGTATTTCGTAATTTTTCAATGGAAATAAGATGATTAAGATCACGGATTTTATGTACAAGCCACCGGCTCCATGTACCTGACCGGTAGCAACGAAACATTATTTTTGAATTTTTATCAGCGGAGGAAAGAAGATTTGAAATTAAAATAGATGGATTAGGCAAATGATGTAAAACACCATAAATAAATGCAAAATCATACTTTGGAAATGAAAATAGTGGGTCTAAAATATCTGCCTGAAGACTTAAAATATTTTTAATATTGTTAGTTTTAAGATACTCATTAAAGCTCTCTATTTGTACACTACTAATATCAAAATGAAAAACTTCTTTACAATTCAGTTTTTCAAATACTAAGGATTGCATTCCTGTGCCAACGTCTATTACTCTCGCGCCTTGTAAGGTATTTAGATTAATATTTAATAATTTTAGCTCGGCAGTTATTCTATTATAATATTTAGAAAAGTTATCGTCGTAATGAGTAATTATATCATGATGGACATGATTTCCGTAAAAATCATCCATTTTATTATTATTTTTAGAGCTCATTTATATCACTAATAATCTTCGAAACTCTATTGAACCATGTATGTTCTTTATGAACTAATAATGATGACTTTATTGAAATCTCATCTCTTTCACCAACATTACCAAGATATTGGTCTGACAGTTCGCCAAATGTTTCTTCATTAAAAGGTATATAGTGTACAAATGGTTCGAAAACTGTGTTGATCCCGCCATAATCATTATCATCAGGAGATTCACGATAAAACAAAAAACCACCAGAACCCATAATACTAAAAACCCTATCGTGCAATCCTACTCCTTCGTGTAAATTTATTTTTGTACTCTGGAATACTCCCTTAAGATCAATAGGAGAATTTAGGTACTTAATATAAAATTCAGTAAATTTTTCATAATTTTCCCAGGTAGTTGTTCCATAGATTCTTAGAGACTTAGAATATTTCAATACCAAATTAATTAAATTTTTTCTATTCATTTGTCGAATAATACGACAAGAAAAATCATACCTTATTTTTTTATCGGTTATGGAAATATTTTTTCCTGTCAGCTCATAAACAATTCTCATTGCAGAGTTAAAATATTCTTGATTGTCAAATCCCTTCAAATCAATTTTAGCCCACAAACTCTGACATTTCGTCATTATATCGTCAAAGGTTACCGATTGATTATCAGTATCAATATTTCGTGAAAGGTCACTTCGATTCCATGGGTTTGGTATATGCCCAACAAATGAAAAATCGGCAACTTTCTTATTGATACCAAATTGATAGTCGATCCCGCACATCGCGGGTGGCAGCCATTTAATATTTTCATTGCCTAAAGACTGAAAATTTTTGATCCAATTTGCACCAAAAAAATATATTATTTGGCTGCCTCCTAATGAATCATATTTCCACTCTCCCACGTCGAACATCCACGATATATGTTTAATGTCTTTCGGCAACCAAGGTATTTGATTTCGGGTTCTATTTACCTCAAGTATACAATCTGGTTTAAATTGGCGACAAAACTCAACCAACTCTTCTTCTTCAAGCAAGCATGGCCATCCATTAACCTCAATACCTCTACGCTCAAACTCTTTCTTTAGTGAAGAAAAAATTGATAAATAATATGTGTTTAAACTAGGTAGAAATAGAGCAATCTTTTCCATTTTCATTAAACAGATTAAACCTGTGTTAAGTTTTATGGGTAGTAAAATGTATTTATCGGTAAACCCTTTATCTGTAAACCCAGGGAATTACTATTAATATTTATTAGCGTGCACTCATTTAGTTACATTGAACACACCTTAAATCACACTATTCCCATCGACAATATGATTTTTTTCAGTTAACAAACCATTTAGCAATGTTTTTCTATCAAATCCACCTATTATACTTTCAAACAATGCAACGTCAGAAGTGACATTTTCAATTTCTCTATTTTCTTTAATAAAAACATCAGATGATGAATTAAATGTCTCTATGATAAATTTAGATAATCGTTTTAAGCTTATATTGTTACCTGAACAAAGAGGAATCTCCTGATAGTTACCCACTTTACCAGTCGCTAAATATTCTATTGCTAAATTTATACCCTTTGCGATATCAGTAAAATGAATAAAGTCAGCCTCAATTGAACCGTTACTTATCTCAATTTTTTTATTCTGCACAGCATTATTTATCAGTATTGGGATTAACTTATCTTTATTGTCATTTGCGCCGCCATAAATTGTGGAAAATTTCAAGACAAGAACATTGATGTTTTTTTCTGAATAATACTTTGCTGCATCGTTCGCCATTTTTTTTGACAAACCATATGCATTTGTTGGTTCCTCAACTGTCCCGCCAATGATTACCCAAGGTATATTATTTTCATGAGCGTAGTCTAAAACATTTACGGTACCTGTCACATTTACATCAAAACAAGTTCTAGCATCTTTTTCACCGTCTTTAACACGACTTATTCCAGCAAGATGTACAATCCCGTCAAAACAATGTTCATCCAATTCAATTTTTTCAGTGATGTCTTTAATGAAATAATTAACACCATCTATATTTTTCCTGGTGTTTCTAGAGTCTATAGAAGTAAATTTATACTTGTTAGATAAAAGATCAAGAATGTTTGATCCTACGTAACCGCTTCCGCCTGTTAACAATATTTTCAGTGGGTTCATTTAAAAAACCCCCTAATACTTTCGACAACATAGTTCATATTATCTTCCGACATTTCAGGGTATATCGGTAGCGACACTATTCTTGAAGAGATGTAATTATTATTATTTAGCCCAGCACCATCGAGGGATAGTTTTTTATGTTCGTAGAGTGGTACTCCCATATGTACAAAAACCTCCACTTTTTTATTTATCATATGCTCAACTAAAGTATCCCTTCTCTCACACCCGATTACATATGAGTTATACACATCATAATAAGTACCACTTGAGGGTGGGCATGGTAAAGTTATAGGGAGATCCGATAATTTTTTATCATAAAAATCCGCAATTTCTCTTCTTTTCTTTATCCCAACATCGAAAGACTTAAGTTTGATTGCTGCTAATGCCGCATGTAAATTATCTAACCTGCTATTAAATCCAAACATACTAATATCTGTCTTTGTAGTTTGGCCATGATCGCGTAATTTTCTTATTTTTTTGTTCAAATAGTCATTATTGGTTGATATAAATCCACCATCGCCAGGCACACTTAATATCTTCATTGGATGTAATGAAAAGCAACCAACATCCCCAATACTTCCTGCTCGTTTTTGGTTAAATTTTGCCCCTAATGCCTGTGCCGAGTCTTCAATAACAAATAAATTATGCTTAATAGCCAATGATTTAATTTTCTCCATGTCACACATTCTTCCATTAAGGTGGACGGGAATAATTGCCTTGGTATTTTTTGTTATTTTTTCCTCTATTTTATGGCATAACATATTATAATCTTCACCAATATCAACGAGTACTGGTTTTGCACCGACATGTGTAATTGCGGCTATAGTGGCGACAAAGGTATGTGCTACCGTTATTACTTCATCATCGAGGTTAATATCCAATGCCCTTATGGATAAATACAATGCATCAGTACCACTATTTACGCCTATTACATACTTAACACCCAGACGTTTAGCCATTTCATTTTCAAAATCTGTAACATCAGCCCTAAGAATAAAGCTTCCGCATTTCATTACTCTCGAAAATGCTTCGTCGAATTCTATTTTGAACTCTTCATATTGTGCGGACAAATTTATAAATGGAACTTTCCAATCCATCATTATTTAACTCACTTGTTTTACTCTGAAACGGTTCAGTTACTATTGCGGTCATCGACAAAGCGTCAGCAACGTTATTTAAAAACAGTGGATGGTTACTCGTTCACCTGTCACTAACACCCTGTGTACAGAAGATGCCGTCAAAATACCTTGCGGGCTTACCCGCCCCATCCCTACGACTGCTGCTTCAGCACACACGATGTCTTTTCTACTCATTCATTCGTAAATAACACATATGAGGCTCCCGCAACCTATAGAAATAATCCCACCTACACCAGATCGATAAATTAGAAACATATTTAGCAACACCAAGATAACTCTCTAGCCTTGATTTCTACAAGCACTACCCTTTATGCTCAGGCAAAATATTTGTTCCGAGTAGCAGTGATGGTTTTAAAATCACGCTTGCCATTTACTGGCACAATATCTGCTTACAACACTTTAGTCCATTTCTCGCAAATTTGAGGGCGTCATGAAATCTTCACACTTATTTCCTCTCGATAATCTCGTGGCCTCCCCTGCGCTAACCGCGGCTAGCGCCCCGGTCACTGACCCTTTTTCCATCGACAGCCATAAGCTGATCTACCACCCCCAGCGCGTTGCCCAATGGATGGAGGCTCGCGACAATTGGCAGGCGGCGCGGAGTGTCTACCCCCTTTATGTTGAGTTCTCTCCGGTAGGTGCTTGCAATCATCGCTGTAAATTTTGTGCGGTTGACTACATAGGCTATCAGTCCAAACGCCTCGATTTGGCGGTGATTTCCCCCAGACTACGGGAAATGGGCAGACTGGGTGTAAAGAGTATTATGTTTGCCGGTGAAGGTGAGCCTTTGCTACACAAGCAACTCCCGGAAATGATTGAAATTTGTACAGAGAGCGGAATCGATACTGCCATTACAACGAATGCAACTGTTGTTTCCGAAAAGTTTATAGACCGCGCCCTCCCCCATTTATCCTGGATCAAGGCATCTGTCAATGCGGGCAGTGCAGAAACCTATGCGGATATTCATCAGACCAATGCCAGCGATTTCGCAAAGGCGATCACTAATTTGAAACGTCTTGTCGACCGACGTAATCAACATAAATACCACTGTACTCTGGGCGCACAATCCCTATTGTTACCTGAAAACCAACATGAAATGGTTGAATTGGCACGCCTGTGCCGTGATGAAATAGGCCTGGACTACCTCGTGGTCAAACCCTATTCTCAACATATGTTTAGCGACACCCATATCTATGAAGGTACTCGTTACGAGGAGATGGACGAACTGGCCAGTGCATTGGCTGCAGAAAGCCGCGATGGTTTTAATGTTATCTTCCGCAGCAACACTATGCAGAAGCTTGGCCAGTCTCAAGAGCAGCGTTACCCCAAATGTGGGGCTACGCCCTTTTTCTGGGCCTATGTGATGGCGGATGGTTCGGTGTATGGTTGCAGTGCCTATTTACAAGATGAGCGTTTTTGCTACGGAAACCTCAACGAACAAAGTTTTGAATCCCTCTGGCAGAGTGAGGCCAGAGAGAGTAGTTTTCACTATGTGCGAAAACAGCTGGATATAAAAGACTGTCGTACCAACTGTCGTATGGATGAAATCAATCGTTACCTTCACGCCCTGGAATCAGACAGCGTGGCCCACGTTAACTTTATTTAGGTGCCGATTAAACGATGGAAAAAACGCGAATAAAGGCGTTAGTGACCGGTGGCGCTGGTTTTATTGGCAGCCACCTCGTCGAAACATTAATCAACGACGGTCACGAAGTCATTGCGCTGGATGACCTTTCCAGCGGATGTTGGGAAAATCTCAAACATGTCGCAACGATGCCCGGCCTGAAAATGGTCGAGGCCGATATTACTGACATCAACACCCTTCGCCCATTGTTTAACGGCGTAGATTGGGTCTTTCATTTGGCTGGCAAGGCCGATATTGTCCCTTCTATTGAACACCCCGATATTTATTATGCCGCTAACGTACAAGGCACCTTCAACGTGCTGGAATGCGCAAGAGCGGCAAACGTAAAACGGCTGATTTATGCCGCTTCTTCTTCCTGTTACGGTATTCCCGATGTTTATCCGACACCGGAAAGCGCAGAAATTCGTCCTCAGTATCCTTACGCACTGACAAAGTTTATGGGAGAGGAAATGGTCTTGCACTGGGCGCAAGTCTACGGCCTGCCTGTCCTTTCCTTACGCCTGTTTAACGTCTACGGGCCTCGCTCTCGCACCACGGGCGCTTACGGCGCGGTATTTGGCGTATTTCTCGCACAAAAACTGGCGGGCAAACCCTACACTGTGGTCGGTGATGGAAAACAAAGCCGTGATTTCACTTACGTTACTGATGTGGCCGAGGCGTTTGCCGCTGCGGCTGCCTCTAACATCAGCGGCGAAATTTTCAATGTCGGTAGTAATCACCACTACGACATAAACGAGTTAGTCGGCCACCTTGGCGGTGATGGCGGTGATGGCGGTGATGGCGGCGACATAGAGTACATTCCCAAACGCCCTGGCGAGCCTGACTGCACCTTTGCGGATGTTAGTCGTATTCAGATGCACCTGGGCTGGCATGCCAAAGTCGACTTTCCTACAGGCGTTGCACATATGCTAGAGTCTATTGAACTCTGGCGTGAGGCTCCCTTGTGGGATTCTGAATCCATCCATGAGGCGACCAAAGTCTGGTTCAAATATTTGGGGACTCACTGACATGCTGACTCGCACCAACCTGACGACTCACGCCGCAGAATTTTCCAACATTGTCACTGCCGGGGAATTCAGTGATGAAAGCGCAAACCTATTAACCCGTGATGACGGAATCAACAAACTGGTTTCGCTGTTAACCCATACGCGTACCCTGGGCGGCACACTCTATGTTATCGGCAATGGCGGCAGTGCTGCGGTTGCCAGCCATGCGGTGACTGATTTTTTCAACGTGGGCGGTCTGCGCGCCATGACCCTGCACGACTCTTCAACCCTGACCTGCTTCAGCAATGACTACGGCTATGAAAATGCCTTTTCCCGCCGGGTCGAACGTCTGCTCACTAAAAACGATGTACTCATTGCCATCAGCAGCTCAGGCCAGTCTGCCAACATATTAAACGCTTGCAAAAGCGCCTCAAAAAATTCGGCATCGGTATTCACTCTGTCCGGATTCAATGCCGATAATGCACTGCGTAGTCTTGGGAATTACAACTACTGGCTAAACTCTGACGATTATGGAATGGTGGAAATTGGCCACCTTTTTTTGTTGCATTATATTTCGGATTTACTGGGAATAAGCTGGAGCAAAGAAAACGATGAGTAAGGGAAGCGTTGTTACTTTGAACCCCGGAAAAGATCCGGAAAAAAAGCATAACAGCACAGATAAATGCATGTCCCTGGACGCCCTGGCACAATATGCGGTGGATTGTCGCCGCTGCGGGGAGCGTGTCATTCTCTGCCACGGCACCTACGACCTGATGCACGTGGGCCACATCAAACACCTGGAAGCCGCGCGACAATTAGGCGACCGATTATTGGTCACCCTCACCGCGGACAAGTTTGTTAACAAAGGCCCGGGGCGCCCCGTTTTTACTCAGGCCTTACGCGCAGAAAGCATTGCCTCTTTACAATGCGTAGACGGTGTTGCCATTAACCTCGCTGACACTGCCGTTAATGTCATCGACGCCATTCGCCCCGATGTTTACGTAAAAGGCAGTGATTACAGCAACAGCAAAGATGATGTCACGGGAAACATACGACGTGAACAGGATGCCGTTGAACATAACGGAGGGCGCATTCATTTCACACAAGAAGTCACCTTCAGTTCCAGTGCCTTACTCAATGAACACTTCAGCGCCCACAGTGATGAGGTACGCGATTTCCTGCAAGATTTTCGCTTGCGTCACGACGTTTCCCGCCTGAAAAAAAGTCTCGACAGCCTTGCCCAACTCAATGTGTTGGTACTCGGCGATGTGATTATCGACGAATACCACTACACTCGCTCACTCGGGCAAACCGGCAAGGGAAACGTCCTTGCCGTACAGTATGAAGACAAAGAAAGCTTTGCTGGAGGCTCCATCGCTGTGGCCAACCACGTCGCGAGCTTTGCCCGCAAGGTCACTTTGTTGGGTGGGCTCGGTGGACAAGAGTCACACGAGGCCTTTATTCACCAGCATTTACACGACAACATTCAACCACAGTTTTTCACCAACCCCGACGCCCGCACACTGGTCAAACGTCGCTATATTGGTGATGATTCACAAAAGTTGTTTGAGGTTTATTATGGTGGAGAAACTATCACCACTGCGGTGATGGAAACGAAGATCAATACCTGGCTGGAAAAACATCTGTCACAATATGATGCCGTTATCGTTCCGGACTTCGGTAATGGGTTTATTACCCAGGGCATTGTAAACCGCCTGGCTGAGGGGGCGCGCTTCCTGGCGGTGAATACTCAGGTCAACAGTGGCAACCGGGGTTATCACGTTATTACCCGTTATCCCCGTGCTGATTTTGTCTCACTCAATGAACCCGAGCTACGCATGGCAGCGGGTGACCGTCATGGCGATATTGAATCCATTGCGGCACATATCGCCGAACAATTACACACCACTCACCTTGCCGTTACCCGAGGCAAGCACGGCGTACTTTTACAAGACCAAACAACGGGTCACAGACACGTCATCCCGGCGCTATCCCGCCAGGTTGTTGACCGAGTGGGCGCAGGAGATGCCTTTCTTTCCCTTGCTGGCCTTTGTCTTGCGGCAAATGTACCCGCAGACATAGCCGCCTTTTTTGGCAGTATCGCAGGAGCCATCAACGTGCAAACGGTCTGCAACCGGGAACCGGTTGACCCGGTGTTGTTTCAGAAATACCTCGTTACTCTCTTAAAATAATGCGCTGTATACACGTAGAAATACAAAGCTGAAAATATAATTGCTCTCGCCAGGGCGCGAAGTGCGCAAAGAGACTCGCGGCTATTTATTAATGAGTGTACACACTGAGAATAAATGTATGCCTTGTTGAGCTGGACGGGTTGAATTGAATTCGGTTATGTTTTCACCTTTTGCGTACTTGGCGGCTTAGCGAGAGTCCAAAGTTACTATAAATTAACCCTAACTTTACTGAAGAACCACAATATTGACGTAAAAATCTGAAATAACATACTGAAATGAAACACGCCCAAACCGATTATGCTTTTTTTTACGACATGCTGCGCATCCGCCGCATTGAAGAAACGCTGGCCGAGCGTTACGCCGAGCAGGAAATGCGTTGTCCCATGCACCTTTGCATTGGTCAGGAAGCCATCGCCGTGGGGGTCACTTCCGCCCTTACGAAAAATGATCATATTTTCAGTGGCCACCGCGCCCACGGACATTATCTGGCCAAGGGCGGCGACCTCACACGCATGGTCGCCGAGTTATACGGCCGTGCCACGGGCTGCTGTGAAGGGCGCGGCGGTTCCATGCATCTTATCGACAAAGCCGCAGGTTTCATGGGATCAACACCCATAGTAGGTGGCACAGTCCCCATTGCGGTGGGTGCCGCCTGGGCCAGTCAGTTACGCAATGAAGACCGTGTTATCGGTGTCTTTTTTGGCGACGGCTGTTTTGAAGAAGGCGTTATGCACGAGTCAATGAATTTTGCTGCCCTGCACCAGCTGCCCATTCTCTTCATTTGTGAAAACAACCACTATGCCGTCTATACATCGCTAGAAGAAAGACAACCAGACCGCCCCATTCACCGCATTGCCGCCGCCCACGGATTAACCGCAAGTTGCCTGGATGGTAATGACGTGCGTGCAGTGCATAACGCCGCGAGTGAAGCCGTGCAACTGGCCCGTAGTGGTGCTGGCCCCCAGTTTCTGGAACTGAACACCTGGCGCTGGCGAGAACATTGCGGCCCAGACCTTGATGACCACCTTGACTACCGCGCCCCCAAAGCCAACACAGCCTGGCTGGCACGGTGTCCCATTCAGCGAGAAGAAGCATACCTTCAGTTAGAACACGCAAGCCGACAAACACTGGAAACCCGCATTCAATCTGAAATAGACACCAGCTTTAAGACAGCCATTAACGCGCCACTCCCCCAGCCCGCACAAATGACAGAACATCTCTATGCC
>NVUB02000066.1 GCA_002401775.2 Ectothiorhodospiraceae bacterium | reverse complement strand
TAAGTGTTCGACAGGATAAAGTTTCAACGTACCCTGTACTAAAAGACGACTAATACAAGCTTCAACATTTTCATTAACGCTGTTTCCAGCAGTAGATGTAAGAGACAAAATTCGCTGCCAAAAGCCAAAAGAGACACTGATCCCTCGCACAAAATTTTCAGTGAACTGAACATCAGAAAATTGCTTTTCTTTCAGGAAACTATTAATTATCGGTTGCCCTGCTACCAAAGAAAGAGTAATTATTCATAAAAAAACACGTGGGCACAAATGACGTGCCACCCTACGGTGAGGAGTTTACATTATATAAACCCAGTCACCTTGTTTATTTTTGTAGAATAAAAATTTGTACTTAATCGTCATTCTCGCAGTTTTAACGACATACACAATTGGTTGAGTATTTTCATTATCAACTATACGAGCCAATTTCCCATTAGCCACTACTTCAAGTTTCAAACCAAAACTTTCAGAAAGATCACCTTCAATAAACTCAAACAACTCCTGTTCTTCACTATTCCAGGACTCCTCCAAGTTGAGCATATCGTAGGCGCGATCTATATCTAAGTGATATTTGACTAACATTTCAGTCTCAGCCAGTTTGCGATTGCTTTGTTTTAATGCAATCAAATCTTTCTTTTCGTAAATATTATATTGTTTTCGATAAGCTTCCAACAATGTTTTATAATTTTCTTCCGACTCTTCAATAGTTATCCCATCCTGCCATTCCCAACGGGGAAAAGGCGTTGCTATCGGGTGAGTTTTTCTACTAATAACACTTTGTTTATAAATAATAGGGCCAGGGAACTGCCGAGGCTGACTTAAAATATCGATAATAGGCAGCTCTTGCCCAGCAATAACAACACTCTCAATAGCTGCCACTTCTGGAGGGCGGGCCGGGTAAAGTTTTATATGGGTTAACAATTGTTGAGGAATAGTTAGGTCATCGTGCTCTCGCACATACAGCGTTGCTTCTACTCGCGCATCATTATGTTCCCAGTCTTCCATATAGGAATCAGTTTCAGCATCCTCATCCACAAAAGGGAATGCAATAATTGTAAGCTCATTGATTCCCTGCACCATTTTATCACTTACTGGAATTTCAACATCCACTTGCCCAGAAAAATTTTCGAGATAAATAGGTATATCGTTCAAGCGAAATTCTGCACCAGTTCCTGCATATGAAATCTTTACTATATATACCGGTTTTTTATACTCTGACGTATCAGTTGAAGCATGAATTTCACTCATCTTGGCTGTTCCTATAATCAATAAAATAAAAATTAGGGATATTTTTTTCATAATTTTTTCAAGGTTTTATTTATAAAATCGATTTCTCATGCCATCTATAAGCTTTTTATCTTGTCTTTTAGCCGTCTGTTTTTGCATCTCAAAACTTTATTGTTTTTTAATTTTTATAATTTATTTTCTTTCTTTTTCGGCTTCCTCCAAAGACTGTATAGTCTGGCGATCTTCTTTAACAAGGTAATATTTTAACTGGTGTTTTTTGGACATATTTAGCCAGACACGGGGTTCAGAACGTTTAACTTCTTTAACATTGACCTCAGCTGCTGAATCAGACTCGTTACTTCTGTGAAATTTATTACTTTTATTCGCAAATCCTTTAGTTTGTTTTTCTAGTTTACCCTGAATTTCCTTTTCCAAGTACACCTTTATCCCATTAAACATAAAGTCTAATGATATATACGGTGCTCCGACATCTTCACCCAAGCTCAGTCCAACGTCTATACTTGACTCTACTCCTACCTTTACTACAACTTTGAGTTTAATAACATAAATATGTCCATCAATACTGGCTTCCCCTTCGCCTTTTATCGTAATTTTTGAGGTAACCGGTTCTCCCACTTTTGTTATTTTAAGGTTTTCATCTTGTGAATGAGAAAATTTTGCACCCACTTCACCTTCTACACTAATTTTTAAGGTGATCCCCCCCTCTATGTGTGCAATACCATCTTTATCTCCATATTTTTGTCTTGCCCAGCCAAAAAATGTGTCCAATAACTTTGTCCACCAGCCTCCTAAACTATTAATGATAAAGGGCAATATATTGACACTGACATTAACTTTAAAGAAAGGGGCGGCTTGAAACGAAAACTCATGAGTTCTAACAACCAAATTAGTACCGGGTTTTTCCTTAAATTGGGAATCATAGGTCAATGCAATTTTAGGTAAGTCTGCTTTTATCTCAAGACTTTGCCCTTCGGAAATTTGATCAAATATATTTTCATATATTATTTTTTTGAAATCATTGAGGGTATCTTCAAAAACTTCGAGTTTATTTTTATAGTCAAGAGTAAAAGAGTCGGGTTTCGTGTTGTCCTGCAGAAGCGTTAGCGAACCAGAAAACGCCATTTTATTGGGCGTGGTATTGGGTATGTAGTCATTCGATATACTGCCAAGATTTACATCAAATTTCAGCGACCACTTCATATAGGGAAAAACTTCAACCCGTATACATTTACCCTTGCCTTTGAACTGGCTGAAGTCACAACTTTGTACGGCACAGACTTTGTAGGTTTTTACACCATCGGCTTCTACGTTGGGTAGCCAGAGGTATTTTAGGAGGCTTTTGCCGATTTTTATTTTTTTACTGGGGCTTTTGAACTTTGCCAGTTTCCCGTTGGTTTGTGACCCAATGAGTTTGGCGTCAGTGTCTCCAATGGTGATGAAGTTGGTTTTGTGGGCGTCGCAAACATTTTCGATATCGGCGTCCAATTTCAATATGTCGAATATCGGTTTCCCATTGGCATCTTTTAGGTCTTCATTTTGACTGGAAACTATCTGCAACGTGGGTAGTGCTTCTCCTTCCATCGGTGGTTTTGCTGAGTCCAGAGTGACGGAGTTACCGTGTCGGCAGGTCAGTGTGAGTTTTTTATATTGGCATTTTACCGGTACTTCTTCTGGCTCTTCTTCCTGTCCGTCTTCAGGAGTGGCTTCAGTTTTATCCGCTGCGGTTGTAGCGGCAGCGGCTGTACCTGCTTTTAAACCCTGTTCTTCATGTGGCCCTAGGTTTGCCGATTTATCCGGTGTCGTTTCTGCCGGTGCATCACCTCCGCTACTTGCGGGTTGCGGTGTAATTCTGGGTTTATTCAACATGACGACGAACTTATTTTCGACCAGAGACAGTGCCATTGCTGCTATATAGGTATCAATACCTTGCGTTCCGATCAATCCGGGGATATCCATCGCTTTAGCAAGTGCTGCCAGAGGGGTGTCGCCCATGCTGAGGTCTGTCAGAAATTCGACGGCTTGCTGTTTGTTAACAAAGGTTTTTGTTTCCGCTGTGGGATCAAGCAATAAGGTGCTGGCAGGTGCCAGGGTAAAGCTTTCACCTTTTATCGTTGGGATTGCCGGAAG
>NVUB02000065.1 GCA_002401775.2 Ectothiorhodospiraceae bacterium | reverse complement strand
CCATGGGATGCTAAAATCAGGTAAATCTTTCGACGGGACTCGCTTTTATGTCATTCCAGTGGAAAGTTAAACAGAGGGAAACGGGAGAAATATCTCGATTTTTTCTTGACGCTCAACAGAGTATCTACAAAAAACCGACTCAGTCCACAGCACTAAGTCCTAGCCCTCACTGAGACAGTAATCGATCTAAAAAGCCTGGGCTGGATGTACGGTTGTTTTTGAGGATAACTAATATTTTTTTACGTTTGTTGCTGGTGGCAATGTCGGTGGCAGTATTTCCCAGCAGGTTAGCGTGACTGACATCGGCATTATTTTGCAGGAGCAGGCCTGTGGTGCTTACGTAACCTCTCTGGACGGCAAGCTGTAAAGCGCTATTGCCCGTGGCATTGGCGACATCCACGTCGATTCCGGCGTCAAGGAGTGCTTGCAGTACGGTAGTATTGCCACGCATGGCGGCAAAATGTATTGGGGTATTGCCTTTGCGGCTGGCCCGAGTGACATCTGCACCATGTTTAATCAGCCAAAGGGCTAGTGCTTGGTGGCCGCCTTTAATGGCGCGCATTAGGGGGGTATTTCGATGTATATCGTCGGCGTCGATGTTGGCGCCATTTTTCACCAGAAGCTTGCCGAGGCTAAATCGCCCGCTGTTGGCGGCATACCACAATACGGTATGGCCCTGTTTGTCGCTGGCATTAATCGCAGCACCAAATTTCAACAGTAATTGAGCGACACGCTGGTAGCCCAGGTCTGCGGCGATACTGAGCGCCGTGGTGCCGTGAACGGATTTTATATCCGGGTTAGCACCATTTTCTAAAAGATAGCGTACTTCAGCTCGATGTTGCATGAGCACCGCCCATATGAGGGGAGTGCGGCCGTGGTTGTCTTGTGAGTCGATTTGCCCACCATGGCTATGTAATTCTTTCATAGCTTCGAGCCGTCCGCGTCGCGCCGCCCAGGCCAAGGCTGATAAGCCATCTACATCTTTGTGGTTAACGGCTGCATTGTGTTTCAGTATGGCTCCCACCATTTCCCGGTTGCCATTCCAGGCTGCATATATAAGCGCCGTACGGCCATCTTCGTCCGACGCATCAATTAACTGTTCTTTTTTCAGTCGTTGGATGACGGCTTCAGACTGGCCACGCCAAGCGGCGTACATGAGTTCTGTCCAGCTGCTATAGAGGCGTGGGGCGAGATTCTTGGGTGATTTTGCAGAAAATGCCTGACTGGAGCTGGCCAGAAGGGTGCACAACAACAGTAGGCGAAAAAATACGGGTGATTTTCGGTGAATGAGTGCTATATATTGCGAATTCATGAACGGTGTGGCCACCTTTATGGGTGATGAGCAGGTTTTTGAATTTGCCGAGAGCATCAAGAGATCGCTTCAAAGCGCCTGCTTTATGATGTGTAGGAAACGGTTACCCAGCGTGATATTCCAAAGTAATGCCACCTTTGACACCGAAATGGGCAGGCAATGATTCTTGGATGTAATCGCTCGCATTAATGAAAAACCTGTATTGGCAACGTTCTGCTACTCGTTAATGTCATCTGTTTGTGAGTATTGTTGTGGGCATTGTAAAGCCTCTTTATACTGTATTCTCATGTTTTAAGTGCGTGTATGTAAACTGTTAATTGAGGGCAAGGCCATTCCAAAGACGATTTTACCATTTTTTGGGCGACCATACCGGGTTGCATACCGGCCGTGGCTTCAGAGCTTCTTTTCAATACCTGCCTTACTGTTAATTTCATTAATGTTAATGATGTCTTCACAAGCTTTTGCAGGTGTGTCCAGGCATGTTGAAGTATCCGAAATTCCTGATGCCTATGCCTGGTATCAGGAGAAAGCACAGCAAGGTAATGTAGACGCGCAGTTTAATGTTGGCTTAATGCGTGAAACGGGCTGGAGTGTTCCTGAAGATGCTAAAATCGCGATACGTTGGTACCGTGAGGCAGCCAGACAGGGGCACGTTAATGCACAAATACGACTGGGGATGATGTATTACCTCGGGGTTGGCGCCCGGCAGAGTAAAATTAAAGGGCGTAAGTGGATTCGCGAAGCCGCAAAACAAAAACATGTGTTAGCGGTAAACCTTTATGAAAAAATATTAGGTGACGATGTCCCTCATGGTTTGAACACCCACTCTGCGATTCAGAAAATCCGAAAAGTCTATTTGGAAGGAGAGAATGCAAATTCAGCCGTGTCTGAATTGACCCGGTTGATAACCTCTGCCCGAGAGCAGGATAGTCGTGAGGAGAAAAAACGGGAAGATAGCACCATGCGCGAAAGGCGAGCGCAGCGTCTTAACGAAGGCCCGGCACGATCCCGTTTTGAAGGGGTGAATGAGCAAGAACGTGTGAAAAGTGTGTCGCCAGGTTTTTTGGGTGATGCTTCATCTCGAGAGAGCCATAGTTTAGCGCGGAAAAGTATCACGGCCATCAGGTCGCAAGCAAAGAATGGCATGGCGAATGCCCAGTATAACCTTGGGCGAATGTATGAGCTTGGCATTCAGGTGTCTGTCGATAAACAACAGGCCCGTAGCTGGTACAAAAAAGCGGCTGACCAGTCTTATGCCCAGGCAGAATATCGGTTTGGTATAGCATTGTTGTACGGTGATGGTATTGACAAGGATAAGGTGCAGGGAAAACGCTGGTTAATAAAGGCGGCAGAACATAAACACCCTGTGGCAAAAAATATGATTGAAGGGCTTCGTAGTACGGTAGGGGGCACCGATATGTCCATGGCCGCTAACTGGTATTTGGAAGATGCGGTGGAAGGTGATGCAGATGCCGCTTTTCACTTGGGCAAACTTTATGAGCACGGCTGGGGAGTCCAGATTGATTATCCAATGGCTATAAAGTGGTACCAGCGGGCGAGTAAATTGGGGCGTAAAGATGCAAAAACGTTAGCACTTGCGCTACGCGATCATTCCAGAATTGCATCAGCAATGAAGCCAGAAAATAATGCAGTTGAACGGTTTGTTCAAGAACAGGGATTACCAAAATGGCTGGCTCATCCGGCATTGTTTATTGCGTTGATAGTGTTGTTATTGTGGGTGATCTTTTTTCGCGGCGGAAACCGAAAGAAAAAAATTGAAGGCATGAATGATTGAATAGCATTTAGTATTACTGATTGACATTAGCTATTATTGATAAAAAGAGCGCGAATAAAAATAAGCGTGGGTTTTTGCTCAGTCTTCAGCACTATCTTTTAACGGTAGGTCATGTTGCGAAGCACCATGACGATCATGTCCAGCTGAGAGCTAATGTGCTCGATTAAACCATCGCGTCACGTAGCTGCGCAACGTGACCTACGAAACTGAATATGGGCCACCTGACCCGAATGGCACGAAGATAAGCCGAATACTGCCGTCTTCCCGGCGAAGGCCGGGATCCAGAACCCACCAATATCGCCATTCCTCTGGATTCCTGCCTTCGCCGGAATGACGGATGGAGTGGGTTTTTGACTT
>NVUB02000064.1 GCA_002401775.2 Ectothiorhodospiraceae bacterium | reverse complement strand
TGTTCCCACTCAATAACCCATTCTGTTTCTGTAGGGTGGGCATTGCCCACCATTGGGGCTTGTATTGGGCATAAATTGGTGGGCAGTGCCCACCCTACATCAAGTAGCTGAGTTTTCTTTAGAGGCATGAAAAATTATTTCTTAGCGCTCTTTGCGTTAGGTTTTATGTAGTACCCAACACCTTTTCCAAGGCTGCCAGAAAACGTGCATTTTCTTCCGCCAAGCCCAATGTAACGCGCAAATGATTTGGCATTCCGTAATTGGCTACCAGTCGTACGATGACACCTTCATGCAGGAGTGCTTCATACACCGCTGCCGCTGTACGACCCGACGACGAATTTCCCACGTCGATGCACACGAAGTTACCCACTGAAGGAATAAACTCTAGGCCCATTTTTTGCGCAGCAGTGGTAACAAGTTTCATTTGCTCGGCATTGAGTGCTACTGCTTTTTGCACATGCTCCACGTCGCCCAAGCCTGCGCACGCAGCGGCTAACGCCATGCTGTTTACGTTAAAAGGTGGTCGAATTCGATTTAGTAGATTCGCCAAATCCGGATGTGATAAGGAATACCCTACGCGCAATCCCGCCAAGCCATAGGCCTTGGAGAAGGTGCGCGTCACCATTAAATTAGGGTAGCGCCCCAGCCATTGTGTGGCATCGGGGTAATCATCAGCACCCAATGCCGGATCGTTGGCGTATTCAAAATAAGCTTCATCTACGACCACTGCAATACGCGCCGGTACTGCGGCAATAAAGGCCTCAAGCGTATCTTTACCCAACCAGGTACCCGTTGGGTTATTCGGATTGGCGATAAATATCACCCGTGTGCGTTCGGTAATCGCGGCCAACATTGCGGTGAGATCATGCCCCCACTGTTGAGAAGAAGCCGAGCCCGAAGTCGACGAGACCGCAGGAACAACTACCGCGGTGGCACTGGCCGCTTGAGTCACAATGGGGTACATGGCAAAGGCGTGTTCAGAAAACATCACCTCATCACCGGGCTGTACCAGCACACGCACGACAAACTCCAGAGGATCACTGGAGCCATTGCCCAAAGTGATCTGCGACAGTTCAACGCTGTGTTTAGCGGCCAGCATTTGTTTCAGTGCAAAACCGTTTCCATCGGGGTAACGTGCAAGATCCGAGGACTCGTTTTGTAGCCCTCTTTGTAGCCCTCTTTGTAGCACTGTTTGCAGCACTGAAAGAACCTTAGGGCTGGGCCCCAAAGGATTTTCATTGGAGGCCAGTTTAACCACATTGCTAACACCATATTCACGCTGCAATTCATCAATGGGTTTGCCTGGCTGGTAAGGGTGCAGAGTCTGCACACCGGGCGTAGAAGTTAATTGACACGATATTTTTTTAGGCATTTACAGTACCGCTCGAGGATAAGACCCCAAAACTTTGAGCATGGTCACTTCAGATTTCAATGCGGCAAGGCAATGGGCAATTTTCTCATCCTGACAATGACCATTAATATCGATAAAAAACACATACTCCCAGTTAGTCATACGTGACGGCCGGGACTCAATGCGATTCATCGAAATATCGTTATTAGCAAAGGGTGCCAGTAATTGAAACAAGGCTCCAGGTTTGTTCTGTGCCGCGATCAACAGTGAGGTTTTATCATCACCACTGGGCGGCGTAGCCTGTTGGCTAATGATTAAAAATCGGGTGGTATTGTCAGGATTGTCTTCGATGTTGGCTTTAACAATTTGCAAGTCATAGAGTTCTGCGGCAACTTCTCCGGCGATGGCGGCTGAATTTTCTTCAGCTGCCGCGCGTTGTGCGGCATCCGCATTGGAGCTTACTGCAACCCGCTCTACACCGGGCAGGTTAGCGTCCAGCCATTCCCGACACTGCGCCAACGACTGCTGGTGCGAATAGATTTTTTTAATCGTTTTCACGTCAGCATGTTGAGCCAACAAATTATGATGCACGCTCAAATCCACTTCGCCGCAAATCGTCAACGATGATTGCATGAACATATCAAGCGTATGATTGACCACACCTTCCGTGGAATTTTCCACCGGCACTACACCGTAGTGGGCCGCTCCCGATTCCACTTCCCGAAACACTTCATCAATCGCCGCCATTGGCACTGTTTTTACAGAGTGACCAAAGTGCTTAAGGGCCGCCGCCTGAGTGAAGGTGCCTGCGGGGCCCAGAAAAGCCACTTGCATGGGTTTTTCCAAGGCCAGACACGCCGACATAATTTCGCGAAACAGACGCGCCATTTCATCGCCGGATAACGGCCCCTGGTTGCGCGCAACCACTTTTCGCAACACAGCAGCTTCGCGCTCAGGGCGGTAAAACACTGCGTCATCACCCTGCGCCAACTTTACCACAGCAACCTGTTGCGCAAGCTGCGCACGTTCACTGATCATCGACTGGAGTTTTTCATCCAGCGCATCGATTTGTTGTCTGATGTTGTTAAGTTTATCTGTCATAGTATTTTGTAATAGGTGTTTTTGGCTGATACGTTCTATTGATTTAACATCAATGGCAAGGCACTACTCACGTCATTATTCTTACCCGTCATTCCGATCCCGACCTTCTCCGGGGCAGGCTGTGGCCGAAATCTAGATTGTCGTTAAATCCACTGGATTCCGGCCACAGCCAGAATGACGGATATGTTTAATGGCTTTTCTCTTTTCTAAACCGCACGGACACCCAATACGCCATCAATGCCTTGGATTTTTTCAATAACAGAAGTAGACACTTCTTTGTCCACATCCACCAAGGTGTAGGCCAGATCACCTTTTGATTTATTCAGCATATCAATGATGTTCAAACCGGCATCAGCCAAAGCGGTGGACACCTGCCCCACCATATTCGGCACATTGGAATTAACCACAGCAAGACGATAACCTTCTGTGCGCGGCATTTTCACTTCCGGGAAATTCACCGAGTTGGTAATATTGCCGTGCTCCAAATATTCACGCACTTGGTTCGCCACCATAATGGCGCAATTGTCTTCCGCCTCACCCGTGGAAGCGCCAAGATGCGGCAGGGTAATAACACGCTCATGGGTTTTCAATAAATTGCTCGGGAAATCGCAGACGTATGCATAAACCTTTCCGCTTTTAATGGCCGCAGACACCGCTTCGTCATCGATAATGCCGCCACGGGCAAAGTTTAAAATCACCACGTTGTCTTTCATGAATTTTAAACGCTCGGCGTTAATCATGTTTTTCGTGGCATCGATCAACGGCACATGGAAAGTGACAAAATCCACCTGTGTCAACAGTTCGTCAACACTCGTCGCCTTCTGCACATTCGCTGACAACTCCCAGGCACCTTCTACGGTGATGCCAGGGTCAAAACCGATCACTTTCATACCCAGTGACTCGGCAGCATTCGCCACCTGACGACCAATGGCGCCAAGACCAACCACACCCAACGTGCGGCCCGGCAGTTCAAAACCACCAAAATTCTTTTTACCCGCCTCGACCTGTTTATTAATTTCCGCATCTTCACCTTCCAGGTGACGCGCAAAATCCCAAGCCTGACAAATATTCCGACATGCCAGCAACATCCCGGTAATCACCAACTCTTTAACGGCATTGGCATTAGCACCCGGCGCATTAAATACGGGAATACCCGCCGCGCTCATTTTATCGACAGGAATATTATTCACACCCGCACCGGCACGGCCGACCGCCTTCAACGTAGCGGGAATATCCATTTCGTGCATTTTGAAAGAGCGCAACAAAATCGCATCCGGATGCTGAATTTCAGACGCCACCTCGTAGCCGTCACGCGGCAAGCGCTCCAGCCCGGCAACAGAAATATTATTGAGCGTGAGTATTTTATACATTGTTGTTGTTTCCTTTTACCGAGTATTTAACGCAAAGCTCGCAAAGGCGCAGAGTACGCAAAGGTAACCAATATAATTATTTCTTTGCGTACTCTGCGCCTTTGCGCCCTTTGCGTTTATTACTCACAACTAACTATTCCCTTTCTCGAATTCGGCCATAAACGCAATCAACGCATCTACACCCGCTTCTGGCATGGCGTTATAAATACTTGCCCGCATCCCACCGACGGAGCGATGCCCTTTGAGGGTCATGAGGTTAGCAGCTTTGGCTCCTTCCAAAAAGGCAGCGTCCAAGTCGGCATTGGCCAATATAAAAGGCACGTTCATCCAGGAACGACTATTAACGGCCACAGGATTCGCATAAAAGCTCGATGTATCAATGGCGGCGTAAAGCTTGGCGGCTTTTCGCTGATTGATTTTACCCATTTCGACCAGACCACCCTTTTCTTTCAACCAGGCAAACACCAACCCCGCCAAATACCAGCCATAGGTCGCTGGGGTGTTGTACAAAGAGTTATTTTTGGCATGTATCGCCCAATCAAACATTGCCGGTGTGCCGTCTTTAACTTCACCCATCAAATCTTCACGCACAATAACGATGGTCAGGCCAGCTGGGCCAATGTTCTTTTGTGCGCCAGCATAGATCACGGCGAATTTGGACACGTCGATTTGACGCGATAGAATCGTCGATGACATGTCAGCCACCAGCGGCACATCACCCGTGTCCGGCACATAAGCAAATTCCACACCTTCAATGGTTTCATTAGGTGTGTAATGCACATAGGCGGCATCAGGATTAAATTTCACACTGCCTTCATCGGGCAACGATGTGAATTTCCCATCAATTTCCGTATCGGCAACAATGTTCACATCGCAGTAGCGCTTGGCTTCTGCAATGGCTTTTTTCGACCAGGAGCCCGTACGATAATAGTCCGCTGATCCATTTTTACCGGATGAAGCGCCACGCAGCAAATTCAAAGGCACCATGGCAAACTGACTGGACGCGCCACCTTGCAGGAACAGCACTTTGTAATTATCAGGAATCGCCATAATTTCGCGCAAATCGGCTTCGGCCTGTGCCGCGATAGACATAAACTCCTTACCGCGATGGCTCATTTCCATCACAGACATACCGGCATCGTGCCAATCCAGCATTTCAGCCTGGGCTTTTTCCAATACTGCCTGCGGTAATGCAGCAGGGCCGGCACTAAAATTGAATACGCGTCTCATTAAAGACTCCTGCTTTTCGTTATTCGCACAAACTCTGGCGTGGTTATTTTTAAAATTTGTGTTTTTAACGCAGAGGCCGCAAAGGATGCTATAAAAATAACATTCTACTCTTTGCGCCCTTAGCGTCTTTGCGAACTTTGCG